>PXAI01000309.1 GCA_003567135.1 Balneolia bacterium
CGGAACCGGAGCGGCGACAGAATATCACTTTTTCTATTCCGGGAACGGACCAGACCGTGCAGGCGCGTTGGTTTCCCACCGACAGCGGCACCGAACTGATAATCCCGGTCAGGGATTTTATGCCGGAACAGTGGCTGCTTATTGCTAATGATCAGGACGCGCGTAACAAGGATGAGCTTCGCGCCAACGTTGAATCTTTTGATGCTGCCGCTGGATTGGTTTCAATTACGCTACCGGAAGTTCATCTGGTAAAAATGCGCGCCATTCAGGCGGCCGCGTTTGACATGGCAGAATTCGCCGTTACGCTCGCCATCGGTCTGATTGGCATCATGGCGCTCTGGCTGGGACTGATGAAAATCGCGGAGGAAAGCGGATTGATTTATAAATTGGTGCGCTTCGTTAACCCGGTTCTGCGGCACCTTTTCCCAAATGTTCCGAAAGACCATCCCGCGCTGGGAGCCATCAGCCTGAACCTGTCCGCAAATATTCTCGGACTCGGAAATGCGGCGACCCCGCTGGGCATTAAGGCGATGGAGGAGCTCCAGAAACTGAATCCCGAAAAAGAGAAAGCCACCAACGCGATGTGCATGTTTCTCACCATGAACACATCCAGCGTGCAACTGGTGCCGCCGGTTACGCTGATTGCGCTGCTCGGTGTGGGCGTTGCCGAACTTTTTTTCAGCATTTTCATCGCCACGGCCATTTCGCTAACGGTGGGCATTACTGTGGCGATGTGGTACGCACGGCGCAATCCCGAACCGGTTCATACCGAAGAATTAGCGCTGGCCGCACAGCAGGCGCGCGAATCATCCCCATCCACTACAGATTCTGAGGAGACCTCCTGATGCAGTTTTTAAGTATTCTCGTTTTGCCGGTTATCATCGTTCTGGTTCCGCTTTACGGACTCATCAAAAAAGTGCGCGTATACGAAGAATTTGTCGTCGGCGCAAAGGAAGGATTCGATATCGCTGTGCGCATCATCCCCTATCTGGTGGCGATTCTTTTTGCAATCGGCATGTTCCGCGCAAGCGGCGCCATGGACTGGCTGATGTGGCTGCTCGATCCCGTTTTTTCCCTGCTTCGTTTCCCGGTTGAGGTCCTGCCCATGGCGATTATGCGCCCGCTTACCGGCAGCGGTTCAGTAGGCGTAATGGCCGACCTGATTGCCGCCTACGGCGAAGATTCCCTGATCGTAAAAATGGCCGGAACCATGTTCGGCTCCACCGAAACCACGTTTTACGTACTCGCCGTTTACTTTGGCTCCGTAGGAATCCGGAAAGTCCGCTACGCCGTCCAGGCCGGACTTATCGCAGATCTCGCGGGCATTATTGCGGCGGTGGTGGTTTGCTACTGGCTTTTTGGGTAAGGGGGAGGTTTTGAGTGATGAGTTTTGAGGGTTGAGTGCGCGTTACCTGCCTGTTTTTGTGGGCGTTAAAATAATCAAAAACCTGAATTTTAGTTTTTAGAGTGTAATTAAGGCTGAATCAACCTCATAAAGTTGACTGTCATTAGAAACTGTAGGGACATGGCATGCCATGTCCCTACAGTTTTTAGATCAGCAAATTCCAAATGATTCTTAACGCCATTTTATTCGAGGCTGTAATTCTTTTTTTATGGTAAATCATTACATATTAATTCTTTAATTTAGTTGAATTAGTCCAGCCGCGAACCGGCCATTTTGAATTTTTCATTTTGAATTTTGAATTCAAATCAACCCCAGCAACGTCAGCAAGTGGTCAATCCCTCTGGGCAGAATCAGCATAACATAGAGTAGCCCGGTTGCGGCACCGGCGATGTGGGCTTCGTGGTTGATGTTGTCCTGGCCGCGTTTTTGGGCCCAGAAACTGTAGGAAATAAAGACGGCGCCGAAGATGATGGCAGGAATGCCGATGGGGATGAAAAAGAGGTAGATCGGGCTCATCGGGAAGAAGTAGATGAAAGCGAACAGCACCGCGCCGACCGCGCCTGAGGCTCCCAGGCTTGCGAAGGACGGATTATTTCTGTGGCGGAACAGACTGGGCACATTAGCCAGAATCAGTCCCGCGAAATAGAGCGCGATGTAGTGGCCGGCTCCCATGGTTTGCTCGATTACCGGACCGAAAAAGAAAAGGGTTATCATGTTGAACCCGAGGTGCATGCCGTTGGCGTGCAGAAATCCGGATGTGATCAGCTGATACCAGCGATCCAGACGAAACGTGTAATAGGGGCGCAACATCCCGTCCGTCTGAAAATTCGGGTTTACGTACCACGCGTAGAGCGTGACGGCGCTGGTAACGGCAATCAGGATTAAGGTTATCATTTCGTGGTGATAACGGCTGAGTTCGGGGTTCTCAGCTTACAACCTTGTTCTCGAAAAGTGCGTTCACAAACGAGCTGCGGTCGAATACCTGCAGATCGTTAACCTGCTCGCCCACGCCGATGTACTTCACCGGCACTTCCAGCTCAGATGAAATTCCGATTACGATCCCGCCTTTTGCGGTTCCGTCGAGTTTGGTGAGCGCAAGGCCGGTAATATCTACTGCGGAAGTAAACGCTTTTGCCTGCTGCATCGCGTTTTGTCCGGTGGAGGCATCGAGTACGAGAACGACTTCATGCGGAGCGCCTTCAACCACTTTTCCCATCACGCGCTTAATTTTGGTAAGCTCGTTCATCAGTGAAATTTTGTTGTGGAGGCGTCCGGCCGTATCCACCAGAACCACATCTGCGCCGCGCGATTTGGCTGAAGCTACCGTATCAAAAGCCACTGCCGCGGGATCAGCGCCCTGTCCCTGCTGGATGATCGGCACCTGCGCCCGCTCGCTCCAGATTTTCAGCTGATCCACCGCGGCCGCACGAAACGTATCAGCGGCGCCAAGCAGTACGGATTTTCCGGCCTCGCGATACGCGCTTGCCAGCTTTCCGATGGTGGTCGTTTTTCCAACACCGTTAACGCCAACAACCATAATCACGTGCGGTTTTTGCTGAAACTGCGCATCATATTCTGAAGGCCGCGCGGCATCTGACTCTTTCAAAAGCGCGATGATCTCTTCTCTCAGAATCTTATTCAGCTCGGTCGTATTCAGGTACTTATCCCTGGCAACACGCTCTTCAATGCGTTTGATAATTTTCAGCGTGGTGGTAACGCCCACATCAGAAGTTACCAGCACTTCTTCCAGTTCATCCAGAACCTCATCATCCACCGTATCTTTTCCGGCGATCGCCTTTCCAAGTTTTCCGAGCAGTCCATCACGGCTTTTTTTCAGCCCTTCGTTGAGCTTCTCTTCCTTCTTCTTAAAACCGATTTTTTCAAAAAATCCCATGTTTTGTTCCTGTACAAATTCGAAAATATTTTAGTTACTGAAAGTCAGCGCCGTTGAGGATTTCGTAGCCCCGTATGGCGTAAATCCAGGCTGAGTATAAAAGCATCGTCAGCGCCGCGAACTTAAGTGCCACAATGAGTTCGGTAAGATCCGGAGTAAAAACAACGGCCAGCCAGTACGCGGCAAGCACGTTCACGGCCACTTTGCCCGCCATCACCGACATCGCCAGCTTTCCGCGCTTATACCGCACAAAAAGCGATCCGGCGAGAATAATGACATCCCGCGCAACGACGATAAAAAAGAACCAGGCCGGAATCAGCCCGATCCACCATACGTAGGCAAATAAAATGGCCGCGCACACTTTATCTGCAAGAGGATCCAGCCATTTCCCGGTTTCGCTGACCTGATTAAATTTCCGTGAGAAAAATCCGTCCAGAAAGTCCGAAAGTATGATATATACCACAATGGCAAACATAACCGTATTCGGCTGATGCTCATTCTGCTCAAACTCCCATATCAGCCAGGGCAGTATCAGAATTCGTGATACGGATAAAATGTTACCTATCGTAAAAATCCGATTAGTAACCCGTATCCTGCCCGGCTTCGTCATCTTTGCGGTTTCCAAACTTGGCGCTTTCTGTTATTTTGATCTTTTCGATCATTGCTGATTTCCAAGACATTGTTAAGGTGCAAAAATAGTGAAATTAATAGATAACTGGTCAGAAACTTCTGAGAAACTGGTTGAAAAACAGATAAGCACAAAACAGCTGTAC
>PXAI01000041.1 GCA_003567135.1 Balneolia bacterium
AGCGTATTCCTTGGCCGCGTTCATCGCTTTCTGAACCATGGCGCCGTATGTAACGATGGTCAGATCAGACCCTTCGCGCATGGTATTAGCTTTACCAATTGGCGTAAAGTAATCATTACCGGGCTCAGGCCTGCGGGCGAATCCCTGACGATACAGGAACTTGTGCTCAAGATAGAGAACCGGATCATCGCTTCGGATTGCGGTTTTCAGCAATCCCTTGGCATCAGCCGCGTTAGAGGGCATTACAATCTTAAAACCTGGAATATGGGCAAATGTGGCCTCAATATTCTGGCTGTGGCAAAGTCCGCCGTGGATGTATCCTCCAATCGGTACGCGAATTACCATCGGCGAGCCCCAAACATTATTTGAGCGGTAACGCAGCGTTGGAACCTGGTTACGAAGCTGCTGCATGGCCGGCCAGATGTAATCCCCGAACTGGATCTCAACAACGGGCTTGAATCCGCGCGCGCTGAGTCCGCATGCGGTACCAATAATGGAAGCCTCAGCAAGTGGTGAATTATAGCAGCGTTCTTTGCCAAACTTTTCAGTAAGGCCGCGCGTAGCTGTAAATACGCCACCTTTTCCGCCGCCTACATCCTCACCGAATACCAGCATCTTCTCGTTGTGTTCCATCTCCTCAACCAGCGCGTGGTTTATGGCATCCACCAATACAATCGGTTCGCCGTCGGGCTCTGTTGATTCATATTCCAGATCAGGCTCGTTTTCAGAAAGCACATAACGAAGTGACTCCTCCGGATCAGGATCTTCCTGCGTCATACACCAGTCGGTGTCATCATCCACCTGTTTTTTAACTTCTGCGCGCAGTTCTTCGATTTCTTCCTGCGTAGCAAGCTTTGCTTTGATCAGCTGATCAGAAAGTTTTGTAATCGGATCGTTGAGCCTGTCAGCTTCCAGTTCCTCGGGATCGCGGTATTTTCTGTGATCATCTGAGGATGAGTGCGGAAGCAGCCTCACAACGTGTGCGTGAATCAACGACGGGCCTTCCCCGTTTCTGGCACGTTTTACGGCTTTTTCAACGGCAGCGTATGAGTTGAAATAATCGGTGCCATCCACTTCAAAAATTTCAAGATTTTCGAAGCCGCTAACCGTTTTTGAAATTGATTTATTGCTTGTCTGCTCGTTTACCGGAACGCTGATCGCGTATTTGTTATCCTGAACGACAATAATGGCAGGCACCTTGTCGCGCGTAGCCCAATTCAGCAGTTCAAAAAACGACCCTTCAGAAGTTCCGCCGTCTCCGGTTGAGATGTAAACTACGTCGTCGGAGTCCATGAATTTGGCACCCTGAGCAATTCCAAGGCCTGGCAGGAAGTTAGCTCCGATGGCGCTGGAAACCGACATAATCCGGAATTCCTTGCTGTTAAAGTGCGAAGGCATCTGCCGTCCGCCGGAAGTATCGGTTACTTTGGAAAGATGCGCCGAGAGAAGCTCTCTGGCCGTCATCCCGATACCGAGCGAATAGGCCATATCGCGATAGTAGAGCATGCCCCAGTCTTTGCGGGGTTCAAAATTTGAGCTTACAGCAAGCTGAATGGCTTCATGCCCTGAAGCGCCAATGTGAAAGAAACCGCGACCCTGTTTTAATAATGTCAGCATTTTGTCATCAAGGCGGCGGGACAGCATCATGTTTCTGAGGATCTCCATGAGCTGATCTTTCTTAAATTTTTTAATGGAAGCCGACCGAACCTTGTACTCTGAGTCTGCCGGTACCATCGTGGCTTTACCATTCATTGTTTTAACACTCATTTACCTGAAATTAGTTAGTTTTTTTGTCTTAATATTTTGCAATGGAAAATAAGGCTTTTGGTTATGTCATCCCAACAGGTATGCAGAGTTTTACACCTTTCCGACTTGCCCCTGTTGCTCAGAAAATCGCTTCCAATGGAAATCCCGCCGACCGCCTTCCGGTAAAATTAACGTTCGCTGACTTTACAGCTTTTTGGAGTAGATGCGATAGGTTTTATCTCTGTGCCCGCCAATTTTTTCAGCGACCCGAATCATTTCGGTATTCGTTTCAAGCAGCCAGCTCAGTTCGGATGCATTGTACCCTTTATCAAGTCCTTTGATGATTGCTTCCCGGTGAAGCAGGGCATCAATCCCTTTGCCGCGGTATTCGGGAATCACTCCCATCAAAGCTGTACGGATGGAGTTGATCTTTCTTTTATGCCACAACAGTTTCAAAAAACCAAATGGTAGCAATCTTCCCCTGTTGACGTGCTTCAAGGCCTGGTTAAGATTAGGCAGCGCCACGGAAAACCCAACCGGCCTGCCATCGTCCTCAGCGATGTGCGCAATGTCGGTATCAATAATTTGCTTCAGGTCTTTTGCAATGTGATTGAACTCAGACTCACTTACGGGACTAAATCCCCAGTTTGTTGCCCACGCCGCGTTGAAAATTTCACGGATGATTTTCGCTTCGCGGTCAAAATCCTTAAGATTCACTTCCCGGATGCTGAGTTTCGGCAGCCTGTGGCGCACAATCTTATCAGCCTTGTTGATCCTGTCCAGCGCAACCGTGTCACTGGTTACCATGTACGCAAAAAGATCCATCTCCTTATCCAGGCCGGACTTTTTGTACAAATCATCATAGTAAGACTTGTTCCAGGGCATCATGACGTAAGGCTCTTTGTCGTGTCCTTCAATCAGTGATCCAATTTCATACATGAACCCGGGATTTACGGGGCCCATCATCTCCTTCATGCCCTTATCGCGAAACCACTGCGCGGCGGCGTTTACCAAAAGTTTGGCTACCGTTTCATCCTCAATACACTCAAAAAAACCAAAATGTCCGCATTCGGTTTTATGGTATTCGTTGTAAGGATGGTTTACAAAAGCGCCGATGCGCCCGGCCGGTTTCCCGTTTATTTCAGCCAGAAAAAGCGCGTGATCCACCTCGTTAAAAAACGGGTTTTTATCAGGATCAAGCAGATCGCGCTGCTGGATGTAGAGAGGCGGAATCCAGTTTTGATCATTTTTGTAATGATCGTACGGAAAATTGAGAAAAGCCTTCATTTCTGAAGGCTCTGAAATTATCGTTATCCCCTTTTGATCCGGTTTTTCAGCCATTCTTACGGTCAGATAAGAGAATGGCCGTTTTTATCAATAATTCCGTGCTTAACGCCCACTTTGTAGAACGCTTCAATAATATCATTGAGCTGATCATCGGTGTGTGTTGCGCTGTAGCTTGTACGGATCAGCGACTGGCCCTGTGGTACAGCCGGCGGAACTACGGCATTTGCGTAAACACCGGCTTCGAACAGATCTTTCCAGAACATGAAACACTTGGTCATATCGCCAATCACAACCGGAATAATCGGTGTGCGGCTGGTCCACACGTTGAACCCAAGATTCTTGAGTCCCTTGCGCATGTAGTCAGAAATTTCTTCGAGACGCTCCAGCCTCCAGGTTTCTTCCTGTAGTACTTCGAGCGCTTTCAGCACGGTTGCGGCGTTAGCAGGCGGCATCGACGCGCTGAAAATATGCGCCGGGGAGTTGTGCCTGATAAACTCAATAACCGGACGATCCCCAACAAGAAATCCTCCAAGCGAAGCAAAAGATTTTGAGAATGTACCGCTGATCAGATCAACATCATCATCCAGGCCGAAAACGGAGGCTGAGCCTCTCCCGCCGTCTCCAATTACGCCGATTGCGTGGGCGTCATCAAGATACAGACGTGCGCCAAATTCTTTGGAAAGCTTTACGAGACCGGGAACGTCAGCAAGCTGGCCAGACATGGAAAAAACGCCGTCGCTTACGATAATTTTTCCGGCGTCAGGATTGGACTTTTCGAGCTGCTTGCGCAGGGCATCCATGTCGTTGTGCGCAAAACGGTAGGTTTTGGCATTTGAACAAAGAGTTCCGACAACAATACATGCGTGATTATCGCGATCAGAGAAAATTTCGTCGTTACGGCCGGCGATGGTTTGAATCGCACCTTCGTTTGTCTGATATCCGGTGCTGAAAAGCACGCAGCCTTCCTTGCCCATGTAATCGGCAAGTTTGTCTTCAAGTTCGAGGTGGAGATCGAGCGTTCCGTTCAGATATCTTG
>PXAI01000213.1 GCA_003567135.1 Balneolia bacterium
AGATCATTACCTTTTACCGTAATGTTTTCGGGGATGCTTACCCTGATCTTCAAAATCAGATCGCCGGCGCGGCCGCCTTCAGGTGATGGCTCGCCTTTCTGACCAAGTTTCAGCTTTTTACCGTCTCTGATTCCCTTTGGAATTTTCACGTTCATCTTTTTACCGCCCACCTGAATAGTGCGGCTGCTTCCGTTCAGCACTTCATAGAGGGATATGTCAAGTACAGCGGTCAGGTCGCGTCCTTTGCGCGCGGTTCTGCCGCCCGCGCTGCGCTGCTGAAATCCGCCGCCAAACAGGGTTTCAAAAAAGTCTGAAAATCCTCCCTGCCCTGCCTGGCCGCCAAAAAGGTCATTCAGATCCTGAAAGTTTCCCTGAAAATGCTGTCCGCCGCCGGAGAAATTTCCGTACTGCGAAAAATCGAAATCCTGCTTTCCTGCACCGGCCCGCTGATACGCTTTCCAGTCGCTGCCGACCTGATCATACAGCTTTCGCTTTTCAGGATCTTTCAGCACTTCGTATGCCTCAGAGACTTCGCTGAACCGCTTAGCGGCGTTTTCATCATCAGGATTGACATCCGGATGATGTTTCGCGGCCAGCTTCCGGTACGCCTTCTTAATCTCATCCGCAGATGCCGACCGGCTGACCCCGAGTATGTTGTAGTAGTCTTTATAATCCATTTTGCACCTCTTTTTTCCTCAAAAGATGCAAAAAGCTTGCCAAGCGGGGAGGCTGTCATTTTTTCATGGGGGATGTTTGATACGAACCCTCGGAGGGTTTCACCATATTAGCTGAATTCGACTATAATCGCTTTAACCCTCGGTGGGTTATGCGACATACGATGACAACAGGCCCTTCGGATGCGATGGTAAACGATAGCACCATCTAAACTCGGGCCATTTTTCTGCGGCCTCGTCCGCCCCGGGTTGCGATGACCGCGCTGGCGCTTTGTCATCTCCACCCGGAGTTATAATCATGCCATCCCTTCGGGATTTGGCGGGTGTACCAAGATCGAAGTGCGAAAAAATCTTAAATCACTAATCACCCATCGCCGATTTGCAATCAAAAAAAGCCGGCTCACTCAAAAGCGAACCGGCTTTTTTATCAATGCGTGTTTTAGCGTGAATAACGCTTAACCGGCACTACTTCACCAGCATCATTTTATGCGTCTGCACCGTTGATCCAACCTGCATCCGGGCAAGATACAGTCCGCTGGCCAGGCGGGTGCCATCGAAGGTCGCCGTGTAGGTGCCGGCGCGCACGCAGATCGGCGATTTGCAACGTGCGATTTAAGATTACTGATTTTTTTTTCGATTCTTTTGTAAGGGTTTCGGTTTGTGGTCATTGTTTGTTCTGAAAGCGTATGACATCCTACAATAATTTCTATATGAACGCACATAAACTGCAGGAAAGGCTTATCGAATTTTCAGTCTTGCTGATTAAGGTTACCAGAAAGTTGACAACGTGTTTTGCCTCCAGGCATTTGGCGCATCAGCTTATTCGTTCAGGAACTTCTCCGGCGTTGCAATATGGGGAAGCTTGCGGAGCAGAATCAAGAAACGACTTTATTCATAAACTGAGCGTGGTGTTAAAAGAACTTCGGGAATGCCATGTAAATTTAAGAATCATAGAGAAAGCGGAACTGTCGAATAACCAAATCGACATAGAGCAGGTAATTGAAGAATGTAATCAGCTGATTGCCATTTTGGTATCAAGCTTGAATACGTTGAAGGGAACTACCGGGAAGATGAATAGTGGAACTAAAGCTGAGAACGCAAAAAAATCTTAAATCACTAATCGCACGTCGCTGATCTGCAATCGCACCGCGCCCGTCGGCTTCGATGGCAGGCGGTGGCACCACCGAAACTCGGGCTTTTTAATGCACAATCGCTCCCTGCGGTCGCTATCATCATTTCACCCCTTCGGGGTTATTTGGTTGCAAGAACAACCATCTGGAATCCGAAAAAATCTTAAATCACTAATCGCACGTCACAGATCTGCAATCCCCTCCTTTCCTACTCCACGTACACCGGTACAAAAATCAGCGGGCGGTCGAATGGAACGTTTATTTGGTAGGTTTCCTCGTCTTTTGAGATGCCCATTCCTGTAAATACGTCCATCATGTAGCGCGGAAGGGCGACGTTTTTGCGGAGTTCCGGTGAAATCTCAAGTGTCTGGTCACGCTCGCCGCGGTTTATGATTACCATGGTGAATTCGCCATTTTCGATGTATCGGGTAAAGGCGAATACCTGATTTTCATCGTCGGTGTGGAGTACTTCAAATTCGCCGATCCGGAAAGCTTCGTGTCTGTGGCGCGTATCTGCGAGCTGTGTGTACCAGCTGTGAAGCTGATGATCAAACATTACCGGATCATGAGGGCGCGGCCGGCCAAACGGGTGATTCACCTCGTCGTCGTAGTTCATATCCGGCCAGATCATGGGCTTGCGGTCATCGGGATCATCCGCACCCCACATTCCGGCTTCGGTTCCGTAGTACACCATCGGCGCGCCGGGAGCTGTAAACTGGAACGTGGCGATCAGCCTGAGAATATCCCATTCATCGGGCCGGGGCGCTCTTACGTCGTACGTGTTTTCAGCTTCGGTAATCCGGCTGCCCTCCTTATAATCGCGATCGGCATTAACGATCATGGAGGAAAGACGTTCGGTGTCGTGGCTGTCCATCAGGTTTTGCATGGCCATGTTTACCCTGTCCGGGAAATCATCGAGCAACGCGTTTAAGCGCTCACCAAACTCGGTGGCAGAAATATTCTGATTGATAAAAAAGTCGTGTACAGCGTATGCCCAGCGGTAATTCATGACAACCGAAAAAAGATCATCTTTTATAAAATCCCGGGCTTTATCATCCCAGATTTCCGCTATGGTAATGGCCTCCGGATTCAGCTCTCTCACAAATGCATGCCATTCCCGCCAGAATTCGAATCCCAGCTCATCGGCCACATCCAGCCGCCAGCCTGATACGCCGCGCTCCACATCGCCGTTTGGCGCCATCCAGCGCTCGGTAACCGCAAAAATGTGCTCTTTTACCTCAGGGTGGATGTTATCCCCGTCTTCCCTGAACTCTGGTAATCCGGGATATCCCCACCAGCCTTCATAGGCAAAACCATCGCTGTATTCATCAGAAAACTCGGTGATTTTATACCAGTCACTGTACGGAGAGTCCTCGCCATGCTCAATGATGTGGCGAAATGCCCAGAAGTCCCGGCCCGTGTGGTTCCAAACGCCGTCGATGATTATCCTAATATCCCGCTCACGCGCTTCATCCAGCAGTTCCAGGAAAAGAAGATCGGCGGATGTCCACTGCCACGTTGAGGGATCAGCGGGATCTTCCTGTTTCATGATCTCTATATCGCCTTCTGGATCAGGTCCAAAATGGCGGTCGATGTGATGATAATGGCTCGCATCGTATTTATGCAGGCTTACCGCATCAAAAATGGGATTGAAATAAATCGCCGTAATTCCAAGATCGGCCAGATAGTCGAGTTTGTCGATTACGCCCTGCAGGTCACCGCCGTAACGCCGCAGGAAAACGCCGTCGCGGAACATCGGGCCCTGACGCTGCTCCCAGTCAGCCCTCTGATACCAGTCGCTTGTCCAGGGCGTAATTTCCCATCCGTCCGGCGCGTTTATGCGCTCAGAAACCGGATCATTTGTGGGATCACCGTTTCGAAACCTTTCCGGAAAAATCTGATACCATACCGCGTGTTTCGCCCATTCCGGCACGTTTTCACCGGTTTGCACATCCTGAGCATCCGCCCTGCTGAATACCAAAACCGGTAAAAGAAAGAGAGTCGCTAAGATAATTCTGAAGTTCATAAAACCAGATCCTGAATTTTTAATTTAATTATGGATTACCATCGCACTTTTAGGTGCAATCATGCCCGACAGGTTCCCATCCCCGAAGCGGATTTCGCCGTTTTCTTCTCCAAACAAGATATTCATCTGCGAAAAAGAATCCATCTCCTGAAGTGAAAACGCTGCCTCATTTTCCGGATGATTATTTATAAGAACCAGCGCTTTTTCGCCACCATTTTCCGTGTACCG
>PXAI01000052.1 GCA_003567135.1 Balneolia bacterium
AATCAGGGCTACGGCAAGCAGCAGAATCGTTTTTATTTTCATCGTTTTAAATGTCATAACACGTTTCCCTGATCTATTTAATTACTGCAAATTTACCCGTCTTCTCGCCAATGCCCGGGGCTTCTACGTGGTAGATATACACACCGTACGCCAGTTCCAGGTTATCCTTTGTAAGCATATCCCATATGTAGCGGTCATTGTCAATCGAATTATTCACGTTGAGTGTCTGAACAAGGCGTCCGGATACCGTGAATATGCGGATGGTGCACTGTGCGGGGAGGTTTGTGAAGTGTAGCTGCCTCAGCTGAGTCGGATTTGCAGCGGTCGGGCGCGGCTCGGCCAAATGCGTAACGATGTACGGATTCGGTACCACACGGATGTTCTTCATCTGCTCGTTTGCCAGCTCGGCATCTTCTCTCGGAAGGTGAAGATCAGGATCAACTACAAACTCAAAGACATCATCTTCAGTAAACTCTGTGCTCTGGTTCAGCAGAAGCACATCGCCATCCTGCACGCTGTAAACTTCACGGGAGTTGTACGGCTCGAGGTTAATCTGCCATGCAACCTGAAGCTCACCGCCGCGGTCATGTTCCTTGATATAGATGATATCGCTGTGCGTGCGTCTGGTCTGGTTATCATAGTAACCCGACATAATTCCGTTGCCACGGCCAGAGGCACTGATATTTGCGCTTGGCATGAACGCGAACGGAACATCCTCGCCGGTATCCGCATCAAGTACTCTGAACGGTACTTCCTGGCTGCGAACCTGCTGAGAAATAGCGCCGCGACGCAACACCGTTGATTCCGTTCTTGTGCGGTTTTCAGGTGAGCTGTCGAATACGATCTTGTAATTCCGGCTGCTTCCTTCAACACGCTGAGCGCGGATTGTTGCGTTGAGTTCCTCACGATCAGAAGTCCATTCTTTCAGCCTCAGATTCGAACGCTGCTGATCAGGAGTGAAGTTATCATTGAGGATACTCAGGCGAACGCCGTCGAATACGGGAACATCCGTACCGTTTATATCTTCGCGATCTTCAAAAATCACGCGGTCGTTTGTAAGATCAACCAGCGTAAAGCTTCTGGTGCGATTCCAGGTTACTCCGTTCTCGGTCACTTCCTCTGATTCGAATGTCAGTCGGTAGCGGCTTTCCGGGCTGAGGTCGCGCGGATCGATGATATCGGCGAAGACATCACCGGTTGCGTTTCCTGAGAGTCGGTCAACAACGAGCTCGCCCGGGCCTACATAGCCCGCAGACTGGTTCGTCGGGAATACTTTTTTCACGTTTTGTCCGGCAGTCAGCGATCCGTCAGGATTAATACTGATGTTGATCGGCGACTCGGATGGCGCGATTCCGGCAATGGCGGCACCGCTATTGTAAGCAGTTACCACGTAGTAGTACTCGCGTCCGTTGATCACATCGGTATCCACGAAATAGCGCTGGAGGCCGGTATCTGATCCGAGGTAGAACTCAAGACCGTTGATATCAACCGGATGGTTTCCGACGATACCGTTAATAAGGTCGAACTGAGCAATCGGCTGCAGGAACTGGCGGTTTCCGCGCCCATCGGTAATGATGGTGGCGTCAATCAGCGCAGGATCTGTGGAGCGGTAAACGCGGTATCCCTCAAAGTTTCTCGGATTCGCACCAATCCTGTCGAGATAACGGTCGAAGACTTCCTCCGCTTCTGCATCCCAGTAGAGCGTAACGCGGCCGTTGCCCGGAACTGCGGTCAGTCGTGGCGGAGGCGGCGCGATGGCAAACTGATAGTTGGCATCAAATGCGTTGAAAGCCTGCTCCAGCTGCTGCGTTACCAGCTCAATATCAGCGTCGTTGGTCGGTGTTCCGGTTTGTGCAACCGTAATAGCGACCGCAAAACGTTCGGTTGAACCTGCGTTCAGCGGGAAGAAACTTGAGGTAATAAACTGGTCGGTATCCTGCTGGGGATCAGGCGTCAGGGCAAAGAGGCCCGGAACCATGTGATCCCGCCATATCTGGTTATCACCGCGGAAGTTTCTGCCTCCGCCGAGTCCGCCAGCTGAGATAAACGTTGCTGATGAAATACCGATCCTGTCAGCTTCGCGAACGTCGGTGTCATCAATATTCGGCTCGCCGGGGAATGGTGTAAACGCACCTGAACTCGGGAATCCTGAGCCTTCACCCGGAGAACCGGTACCCTCCACCCCGTCAACACCAACATCATCAGATGCCAGCCAGTCGCGGTTGTTATCCCAGAAATCCTCTCTGGACTCATCAATCATCGGAGCCGCAGTATGGAATGTAAAGAAGTATCTGTCGAAATGATCTTCAGGGAAGACCGGCGATGAAGGCTGTGTCACATAAAGATCAACCAGCGCATCCTGATAATCTTCAATCATTGCACGGAAATCATCATCTTCATCCATTCGCTGCTCAATCCAGCTGTCGGGGATGAACAATCCGCGCTGTATTACCTGGAATTCAGGAGCAAAGTCAGAGTCAACAATAAATTCTGGCGTGTTATCCTCACCAACCTGATTCCATCCTGAGATACCGGAATATCCGGCGTGGCCTTCGTAAAAACCTTCCCAGCGGTAGTTGATATACCGAACCGGACGTTCCTCAACAACTCCTCCGCGGAATGTGGAGAGCGACAGATGGTTAGGCTGATTTTCATCAATCAGGCCGTCAAAGTCATCGTCAATAAGGTTAAGGTGACGCGCCTGAAGCGTATCCTCGCGAACCGTCATTCCGCCGCGCATAATTACGCGGTCGCGGCCCTGCGAGCGGATGGTCATAGTTTCGCTGTCGCCAAATGCCTCATTAGGAGGATAGCGCATCAAAATACGATCACCGTTATCGGCGATTAATACCAGAGGATCGCCTGGGCTGAGCTGGCGCTCTACGAAATCATCATCCGTAAAGAGAGGCAAAACTTCGTTTTGAACGATGTCCTGTGTCTGGATAAAACCGCCGTTTGCCACAATAAGCGGGCTGTAAAGATCCGCATTGGAAGCATCATAAATGCCCAGTGAGCTGAACGGGTTGTATAGATCGCTGTCGCCATCATTATCGATACCGTCAACCGCGTTACCGGGTGTTTCAAGGAAACGGATACCGGCTACACCGATTGACGTTCCGTCAAATTCCGAAGGTGACTGCGTTGGCATCGTATCCTCGTAAAATGCGATGGATCGCTGCTGATCAAAAAACGGACGGTCATTTTCAGGAGTACCGATCCAGTCAGCAGTCCAGAGCATGAACGACATTTTCTCGTAGTTGAACTTTGAGTCGTTACGGACTTCAAAAATATTGAAATGCACACTTGAAATAAGATTCTGAGTCCAGGCAAGCATTCTTGCATCCATCACCAGGCCAAGGCCACCGCGTGAGGGATCTTCCGGATCAGGCAGCCAGCGGCCATCCTGTGAAAAACGCGTGTAGAGGTCATCTCCCGAACGGTAGTAAAACTCCTGATCGGCATTAAAGATGTCCTTACCAAAAAATCCGTTCCACTGATCAGGCCAACCTGGATCGTTAGTGTCATCCATTTTATCCGGCCAGAACGAAGGCCAGGTGTTTCCGGATGCAGAGCCGGGGCCCATATCGCTTCGCGCAAGCTCTTCACTGTTTTCGTTGTAGTACCCAAAAACAGGGTTTTTCGCCCAGCTGTCACCCGTTTGAGGGTTTGTGCGGTAGTTAGGCGCAATAACTACAGGAATCGGCTCATCATTGATTTGATTCCTTACTTCTGCTCCCGTAAAGATGGAAACAAAGTAAAGGTAGCGGCGGTTGGTGTTTTTAGGATACTCAAAATAGAGCTCATCCCTGTTATCCTCGCCGGTACGCCCGCCAAAGCCGTAATTGTGATAGGTGGCCCGCAGCGTGTTGGCATCCAGAATTGATTTCCGGCGCTCTTCAAACGCAGACCGCTCATCGCTTGGATTATAGTTCGGATCCATGCTGGTTTGTGCAAACACCACACCCGAGAATCCGGTCAATAAAGCAAGCAGTAAGGTTAGTAGTAATCTGTTCAACATATTTTTGCGAAATTAAGTCGGATTAGAA
>PXAI01000389.1 GCA_003567135.1 Balneolia bacterium
GATGACAAATTAAAGCAACGAACGCGCTCTATGTTAGAACTTCTCATAATTATATTCATTATTTATCCGCTTTTACAGCGAATTTTCGGCAAGAAAAAAGCGGATATCAAGAAAGCTCCGCCGGCACAAAGGCAGGAAGATAATGCCGGGTTTGAGCAGGAATGGGAAGACAGCCTTAAAGAACTTGAAGAATTATTTGGCGGAAAACGGTCTGAGCCGGAACCTCCTAAACCTCCTGCACCCGTTGAAGTTAAAACTGACGCTCCCCCGCCGATACAGCGTACAGAAACCCGAAAAGAGTACTCAAGAAACGAGGGCGAGCTTGAGCGACAAAGAAGACTTGCCGCATTTACGCCGCTTGAGTCTGATGATCTAAGTTCATCCCCGCTTTACAGTATTGGCGACGTTGCTGAAAAAAATGAGATGGCAGAAGAGTATCCCGCTTTACGGCAACTGTCCGATCCTAAAACGCTTGCTGAGTCGATAATTATCAAAGAGATACTCGACAAACCACTTGCGCTGCGTCACCGGTAGCCGAAAATCATTTCGACGTGTATAAACTACTTGCAGACAAACATCTGACCTGGCTGGAAAAACTTTTAGGTGATTCATGGGAAATTGACCGGTTTGAAAACCCTGAAGAGCTTCATCAAAAAGCAGAGGATGCCGACGCGCTGCTGATCCGAACCGTTACCCCGGTTAACAGAACTACCTTTCCAAAGTTTCCGGAAAAGCTGAAATGTGTGGTAACAGCTACGGCCGGTTTTGACCACGTGGATACAGAGTGGCTGAAGGAAAACGATATTGCTTTTTCGCCGGCAAGTGGCTGTAATGCGCGTTCTGTAGGAGAATACGTGCTTTTTTCGATGCTCTATGCCTACGATTTCAATCTGGCCGTTTTGCGTACAAAGAAAGTGGGTTTAGTGGGATACGGCAAGACCGGCAGAGAAACCGCCCGGCTCCTTCAAAAACTTAGTATCCCCTATATTTTCACCGATCCCCCGCTTGAAGAATCTGATCCCGGACAGCTGAATTTCAGCACGCTGGATGACGTTCTGGATTGTAACATTGTTTCGCTTCACATCCCCCTGACTGACGACGGAAATTTTCCCACAAAACATCTTCTCTCAAAAAATGAGTTTGAGGATCGCTCTATCGAATTGCTGATCAACGCTTCGCGGGGCGGAGTTATTAACGAAAAAGATTTAATCAGAGCACAGGCCAGAAATGAGGTAGGACGATTCGTAATTGATGTGTGGTGCAATGAACCTGAGTTCAACACCGAGCTGCGAGATCGGGCGCTTATCGCAACGCCGCATGTTGCCGGATACTCGATGCAGTCAAAATTCAGAGCCAGCCTTATATCCTGCAGATTTCTCACAAATCACTTCAAAACCATGCTTAACGTGGTTGATACGGGCTATGCTATCCGATCGCTAAAGGCATCAACGGGACTGGCAAAAAACGCATCCCGCATTCATCCCATGTTTGATATGGATGAAAAAATGAGGTCATTCAACAAATCGGTACGTGCGGAAAAGTTTCTGGAATTACGGAATACCACTGAACTCAGGCATGAATTCCCCTACTTCCGGCTGCTGAATCTTGACCCGGCTGATCAGGAAACGGCCAAAGCCCTCAGGTTCGAAATTAATGAGTAAGCAGACTAAGCGCACTAGGAACGTCCTGAAATGGCTGGATAAGAGCGTTTCGGGCTCCTCAAAAATACTGGGGCTCATTCTTGGCGTGGTGTTTTTGTATATGATTTCCACCGTGGCCATTTCGGCGGATGTCTCTACCAGAATGGTTGCCATACGCTACTTTAATTTTCTGCTCTGCGGATTGTTCGCCTTTGCCATTCCCCATATCCTCTTCCCGGATCAGCGCCGGAGCCTGGCACAAATGTTTAATCTGGATGAAAAATCCCTTCTGAATTTAAGCCTGCGCCCGTTTATTTCATGGCTCTTTTTTATCCTCGCTGCATTCCTGATTCTTGCATTTCTGGATACCGGAAGATTTTCTGAGGATCTGGACCGTAAACTTTTCGCTATGCTCTACGGCGTTGTTTTTGCCGTCGGTATTGGCTTATTGTCACTCGTAAGATATTTGTCGATCGGCCCGCTGAGTCAGGAGTGGCAGGAAGGCGATAAAGGCAGAAAGCTTAACGAAAAACTGAACCAGACCGGATTTTCCACCGGTGTGCCCTCGGGCAGCTGGCCTACGCTGATCACCACCACTTCCGTAACTGCCGGCGGAATGCTGACGGTTGTTGCCGGAGCCTGGCTTGCCGGGGTTTCAGGCATTTTCTGGGTCGAAATTGTACCGGCCGGACTATCCCTTGTTTTGGGATTATCGCGGATTGCTTCCATCAGAAAAGGATTTGATCAGGTTTACTATCAGACGAACGCGTTTTTTCAGGAGCTCTTTAAAAACCCAAAAGCCGTTCAGGAAGGCCGCGAACCGGTTCACTACGATGCGCTTTACTGGATTCCACGCAGATGGCGAGCGGCAACGTGGTTTAGCCTGCTCCAGCTGGATCGCAAAATTCCCGCAGGACGTCTTCTGATTGTGGCTCATCTCATACTCTGGGTAATTTTTTACAGCGGTATCCCGATGGTGTTCGTCAATGCATTTATTTTGCTGATCATTACCGGGAAAAGCCTTATCCCCTATCTTCTTACAAAACCTGCGTTCAGTCCCGGCGTTTTCCAGATGAAAATTCTGCCGCCGGCTGACTGGATTCTCGTTCGCTTTTTTGCCAACCTCAGATGGGTTTTACTCTTAATTCTGAGCCTTTGGATTGTGTCGCTGTTCACAGAGCGCATGGACTGGCAGGCGATTTATTTCTGGATGATCACGGATGTAGTCATATCTTTCGTCAGCGGCCTGATTTTCACACTGATTCATGAATTCAAATTTAAGCACAAATATGCCTGAGGTTCTCGAAGCAATTGATGTCAGCAAGCGGTACAGCCAGGGAAGTCCGTTTATTATCCGCGGATTCTCGCACGCGTTTCGTCCGGGAACGGCAACCGGATTAACCGGCCCAAACGGATCTGGCAAAACGACTATGCTCCGACTACTGACCACTGTAGCCTATCCCACAAGCGGTCAAATCAGGCTCGGTGATCTGGATATTCATAAAAATCCGCATCAGTATCTCAGTAAAACGGGGTTTTCTTTCGACAGCACCGATCTGCCGGAGTTTGCCAATACGCAGGAACTGCTGGAGTTAATCCTCAGAACAAGAAATTTGTGGGATGATAAGAGCCCTGAGGTGATTCAGGACCTGCTCAAACTGCTCGGGCTTGATGACAGGCGCACGAATCTTATCGGAACCTATTCCAGCGGAATGATGCAAAAAGCGCTGCTGGCCTCATCGCTCATTGCCAAACCGGATATCATCATTCTGGATGAACCGTTCCGCGCTCTGGATCAGCAAACCCGAACTGCGCTTACAGACTATCTGATGGAACAGAAGAAATCAGGCAAAACCCTGATCCTGGCATCGCATCTGCCTGAAATTGTGGAACATTTGTGCGATGAAATTATTGAGTTTCCGCTTGAAACAGCGGATGTTTCTTAACCGGAATTACTCAGGTTACCCGTTCCATTTCTTCGCAAATTTCCGAATCCCTTCGCAGGCTTTTTCGAGGATATGCATCTCTTTGGCGTAGCAGAAACGCAGATAATAGCGGCCATCTTCCGGATTACTGAAAAACGCACTTCCCGGCACTGAAGCGACTCCGGCTTCTTTGATAAAAGTCTCGCAGGCGGATTTATCGTTTTCAAATCCTTCTACCCTGCCACTTAGCTCCTGAAATCCTGCGAACAGATAGTAGGCTCCTTCCGGCATCGTAAACGAGAAGCCGGCTTTCCGCATCGTTTCCGAAAACATATCCCGCCTTATGTGATAGTTTTTCAGCATGTCATCAAAGTATTCATCGCTCATTTGCAATCCTTCGTGGAGCCCGTGCTGCAGCGGGGTTGGCGGACAGATATAAATCAGATCACTGATTAATCCCATTTTTGCGATAAC
>PXAI01000250.1 GCA_003567135.1 Balneolia bacterium
AAATGTCTCTCTCCAGAAAAGCGATCAGCAGGCCGGTAGCAACCACAATGGTCTATCTGATCGTTATTACGCTCGGCATTATCGGGTTCAGAATGCTGCCCGTTGATTTACTACCGCCTATCGAGTATCCCCAGTTAACCGTTTGGGTGAATTACGATAATGTCGGCCCTGAGGAAATGGAGGTTATTATCACCGACCGGATTGAAAACGCCATTGCGGGGATTCCCAACGTGGATAACGTGCAATCCAATTCCAGTGAGGGATCAAGCCGCGTTACGCTGAATTTTGCGCAGGGAACCAATCTGGATGAGGCCACGAATGATGTTCGGGCAGCCCTTGATCGCGTTCGGCGAAGTTTGCCACCTGAAGTTGATCCGCCCGGAATCTGGAAATTTGATCCCAACGATTCCCCGATTGTGGTAATTGGAGCCCGTTCTGAAAGGGAGATGTCGCAGTTGACGCGAATCCTTGAACGGGAAATATCCAAAAATTTTGAACAGATTCCCGGAGTGGGATCTATCGACGTATGGGGCGGCGTTTACCGGGAAGTTCATGTTGACTTAATTCGCGAAAGGCTCGTTTCAGCCAATCTCACGGCCGCCGATGTGGTGGATGCGATCGGTCGCGAAAATGTAAATCTGCCGGGAGGAAATATAAAAGAAGGCCTCAGCGATCTGTATGTCCGCACGATGGGTGAATTTCAGGATGCGGCGGAAATCGCAACTACGGTAATTACCGTGATAGACGGCACGCCGATTCGGGTCGGAGATGTGGCTCATGTTGATTTCGGATTCCAGGAAATCGGCCGATATGTAGAAATTGAGGATACACCGTCGATTCGAATGGGTATCCGGAAACAGACCGGAGCGAATACGGTTGCGGTTGCCGAAATGGTTCACCGCGAAGTGGAGCGCATCAACGGTATCCGATCGGATATCGAGCTTCGGGTGATAACGGATCAAAGTGATTTTATCCAGCAGTCTATTGATAATGTGCGAAATGCAGCCATTTGGGGCGGGATTCTTGCTATAATCGTTCTGTTCTCGTTTTTAAGAAACGGATCAACGACCATCATTATCGCGATTACCATTCCGATTTCGATAATCGCCACGTTCGGATTGCTCTATTTCGGCGGACTCACGCTCAATCAAATGAGTTTCGGAGGGCTCGCGCTTGGTGTCGGCCTCATTGTAGATAACGCCATTGTAGTTCTCGAAAATATCGTACGGCAGCGGCAGGCCGGTCGCGGAAAAATCGACAGCGCCGATGTGGGAACAAAACAGGTTGCCGGTGCCATTATCGCGTCCACGCTTACCACGTCCGTGATCTTTTTGCCGGTGCTGTTCATGACCACCATTACCGGAATGATGTTCCAGGAACTGGCGCTGGTTGTGGTATTTGCGCTACTTTGCTCCCTGTTTGTGGCGATTACGCTCGTGCCGATGCTCTCCAGCAGATATCTCACGATCAAGCCGGATGATCCCGATCCTGAAAAAAGATCGCGCTGGAACCGGATGTTTGAAGCTTTTGAAAACTGGTATTCCCGGGTTGTTTCGAAGGCGATAAACCTGCGCGCCTGGGTTGTTTCGATAGCGATAATTCTGGTCGGAATTTCTTTCTACGTGCTGCCATCTATTCCGTTTGAACTGGCGCCCGAAACTTCTGCCGATGAAATCCGCATCCGGATGGATATGGACGGCGGTACGAATATTGCCATCATGTATGAATACCTGATGGAGCTGGATGAAATCGTTCAGCGCGTAGTTCCGATGGAGGATGTGCGCTACGTTACCCGGGATGTCCGCGACGGCCGTGCTCAAATTGACCTTACGCTGGTAGATCAGCGTGACAGAACGCGCGCCAGCGATGATCTGGCGGATGTAATCAGAGAGCGGATTCAGGGATTGATCCCCGGTGCCAGCATTCGTGTGGATGCCCGTACCGGACTTTGGGTACTTCGCCGTGTTTTCCGTGGTGGCGGTGATGACGGCGAGGCCGTTCAGCTTCAGCTGCGCGGATATGATCTTGAAACCGCCGAAGAACTTGCGCTGATGATCCGCGATCGTCTCGAACTGCTGGACGGCGTGGAGGATGTCTGGGCGGGAGTTCGACAGGGCAGGCCGGAACAGAATATCCGCTTTGACCGCGAGAAGATGTCCTTACTGGGGATCGGAGCCAGAGAGCTCGGAACAGCGATTCAGGCAAACATTGGCGGATCGCGCGCCGGATTTTTACGTCGTGACGGCGAGGAAATTCCGATCACGGTCAGGCTGCGTCCCGAAGACCGTTTGAGCATCCAGGATATTGATAATATCTCGGTTCGTACGGCCGATGGCACCATTATTCCGATTTCCACCGTCGTGTCTCAGCAAAGTGAAAGAGGGCCCAACAATATTACCCGCGTAAACGGCCAGCGAGTTACGTTTATCACCGCAAATCTTGAGCGCGGAATGCCGCTTGGTGATGCCGTTCAGGCCATTCAGGCTGATCTTGCCGAAATCCCGTTTCCTGAAGGATTTTCCGTCTATTACGGCGGAGAGTATGAGGAACAGCAGCGCGCCCAGCGCGATTTCACCCTGGCGATTATCATGGCACTTCTGCTCATTTATATGGTGATGGCCGCACAGTTCGAGCGATTCCTCGATCCGCTCATCGTAATGGTTTCAGTACCGGTCGCCATTGTGGGGATTGTGCCCACGTTGCTGCTCACCGGAACCACCATCAACCTGCAGAGCCTCATGGGCGTAATCATGCTGATCGGAATTGTGGTGAACAATGCGATTGTACTGGTGGATTACATCAACCTGATACGCCGCGAGCAAAACCTCGGCGTCCGTGAAGCCGTGGTGGAAGCCGGCAGGCTCAGGCTTCGCCCGATACTCCTAACCACTATGACGACCGTACTCGGTTTACTTCCGCTCTCATTCGGAATCGGAACCGGCGGCGAACTCCAGGCATCGCTCGCCCGCGTAGTAATCGGCGGCCTTACGGCCTCCACACTCATCACCCTGATACTCATTCCCGTAGTGTACGTCTCGGCCGCAAACGCCACCGAACGCGTAAAAAGCTGGGTAGCAGCCATCAAAAGCAAAAAAGAAACATCTGCAGAGCCGGTGACGGGGTAGGAGGAGTTTTTTACGGAGAGCGTATTTATTTGGGGGTATTAACTAATTGGTAAAGAGTGTTGCGAGTTTCGGGCATCGTAATTGAATATTGATTACGGTCTATTGATTATGGGCGAAGTGTTGCGGGTTTCGGGTTTCGCGGATTTTTGAATTCAAATATCGTCGCCCCATGTTGTCATCCCGCAATCGGGATCGGAAGTCAAGCAGGATCAGATTGTTATACGATATGCGGGATCTTCCAGCGGGTTTATCGGACAGATGTTTTTCAGGTATAGGATCACCGCCATAAATGGTACCACCGAATTTTTGGGCTACTACCTGTACGCTAACAACAATCGAAGCAAATTCCACTTTGGAATATCCCGCATATCGTGTAACTATCTATTTATAAAACATCTAATAGCCCGATTGCGGGATGACGTGCCTCGGGCGCTGGCAAGCGTACTCAACGAACCCGCAACCCGAAACCTGCAACTCTTCTGTAAGGCACCGCCACAAATATTTACGGGATGGCGTGCCTCGAGTGTTATTTAGCGTACTAAACGAACCCGTTACCCGTAACCGGCAACACTGATTTGATTCTACTGTAGAAGTTTCAAGCTTCTCAGTTTTAGACGAAAGAGTTAATTTCTCAAAGAGCTCCTCTTGCTACTTAAGCGCAAATTCCTGACTTTAGTCACAGTTAAAAAATAGCCTGAAACTAATTGCTTGCTTTTTTGGAGTAATCCCGATTCTCCTCCAAACCTTATTCCCCAATTCCACGTAAGCGGCCTTTTCTACATTTTTTACGGGATTCATTCCAAAATGATAACAATATAAAATCTCGCTATGTCCAGTTCAGACTCTCAGCAAAATCCTGCTAAACCTGCTCCGGTTAAACCTGTTGAGCGAATTGTTGATCTGGATATTCT
>PXAI01000055.1 GCA_003567135.1 Balneolia bacterium
GAATAGCTCCCTATTCAGAATCTCGAACTTTATTTAAGATTTATGTCAAAGACAAAAAAACGTATAGCAATTCTTGCTGCCGGCGGCCCCGCGCCGGGAATCAACAGTGTAATCAGTGCAGCTGCAATTCGCGGGATTATGGAAGGCAACGAAGTAATCGGCCTTCGGGATGGATTTAAATGGATCATGCGTGGTGATACGGATCATTACAGCGTACTCACTCTTGATGATGTGAGCCGGATTCATTTCCGCGGCGGATCATTTCTGGGAATTGCCCGGGATAATCCCACCAGACAGAAAGAGCATCTTGAAAACACCATCAATACTCTGGAAAAACTAAACGTAGATCGTTTAATTACAATCGGTGGTGATGATACTGCGCTTAGCGCAAAAACCGTAGAACAGCATGCTGCGGGCAAAATTCGCGTTTGCCACGTACCAAAAACCATTGATAACGACCTCGATCTGCCGCACGGCATTTCTACCTTCGGATACCAGACTGCCCGACACGACGGCGTGGAGATCGTAAAAAACCTGATGGTAGATGCGAAGACGACTTCCCGCTGGTACTTTGTAATTTCAATGGGTCGTAATGCGGGCCACCTGGCTCTCGGTATCGGAAAATCCGCAGGCGCCACGCTCAGCGTTATTCCTGAGGAATTTGGCGGTGATAAAATCAGCCTCAACAGACTTGTTGACATTCTTGCCGGCGCCGTTATCAAACGCCACGCTCAGGGCAGAGCCGACGGTGTAGCCGTTCTGGCCGAAGGCCTTTTAGACAGAATTGATCCCGATGACCTCGACGCCATTGGCAAAGCAGAGCGCGATGAGCACAATAACATCCGCTATGCCGAGATCAGCTTTGGTGATATCCTGAAAGAGCAGGTTCAAAAACGCCTTGCAGAGTTTGGCATGAAACCAATTATCGTAGCGAAGAATATTGGTTACGAGCTCAGATGCGCCGATCCGATTCCTTACGATATGGAATACACGCGCGACCTCGGATACTCAGCCGCTCAGTTCCTCATTGACGGAGGTACCGGTGCAATGGTTTCTATCCAGGGCGGACACTTCGTACCGATGTACTTCGAGGACATCATGGATAAGAAAACGGGCAAAACCCGCGTAAGGCTCGTGGATGTGGATTCAGAATCCTACATGATCGGCCGCCGTTACATGATCCGCCTGAACAATGTGGATTTTGATGACGATAACACGATCAGTGAATATGCCAAAGCCTGTGGAATCAGCGCTGATGAATTCCGTAAGCGTTTCTCTTACGTGGTTGATAAAGACATTTTCTATCAGCACGAAAAGCGGAACAAAAAATAATGACGGTAATTTTCGTCAGACTGCTGACTCAGCGTTTTGATGAAATCCGTTTTTTAAAAAAGTCTTGCAGCCCGGTTTCGAAAGATTCCGGGCTGTTTTATTTGATATGGATGGCAATCAGCGTGGCATCATCCTCAAACCGCTCGCTGTGATCGGACTCCTGAACTCTTTCGAGGATCAACTGCCCCAGCTCCTTAGCCGTGCCGCTGTGTTCGCCGGCGGATTTTGTCACGATATCCTCAAAAAACTCCGGGGCACGGATTTTCCCGTTTTCATCACGGGTTTCAATCAGGCCGTCAGAATAGATCAAAAAAAGATCGCCGCTTTTCACCGGGAACGTGATGTTTTCATAGCGGGCACGCTTGCTCATCCCCAGCCCCGGCGCCTTTACGTAGCGGTGGTGAAGTTTACCTTCAGAGAAATGCAGCACCGGCAGATGTCCCGCACTTGAAAGCGTTACCTCGGAAGATGCTTTATCGAGCCGCAAAAGCGCCATGGTGGCAAACATGCTTTTATCAGACTGTTCGAGCATCATCATGTTCAGTTTTGAAAGTACATCGGCAGGATCATTAGTGTATTGAAGATGCGTGTGAAGCGCGCTTTTGCAGGTTGTCATTAAAAGTCCGGCGCCAAAACTGTGTCCGGAAATATCTCCGATGGAGGCGTACAGGGAATCCGCCGATTCAGAAAGTTCAAAATAATCACCGCCGAGCTCGCTGGCCGGAACGGATGTACCCCATCCTTCAGCAAAATCATTTTCGATAATCCGGTCGGATAAGATCCGCTCCTGAACTTCGGTGGCAAAGCGTAAATCGGCCTCGACTTCCGCCTTATCATACCAGATCGATTTTGCAGCCCTGGTTACCTGGGCAATCCCGAACTGACAAAAACCAAATAGCGCAACAGAAAATACTATCCCGAACAAGGTGTAGTAAAAATCGCCGTAGAACTCCTCATCTGTAAAACCCATTTGGCCTAATTCGTAACCCACACTGTATCCCACATAACCCATTATGATAACCAAAGGGATATAAATATAGCCCATTCGTTTTTTATACACCTCTCTGGATTCCGGAAACATATAAGCGGCCGTCTCGGAATTCATAATGGTGTATAACATCACTCCAAAACCGAATCCAGTCCATCGTAAAAACTCAATTTCTACCTGAAAGAACATAAAAAAGGTGAACACAAGCGGAACAAGCAGAATTAGCAGATGAGCCACAATAATTTTTTTTCGCGCTGACCGGTCGGCGTCGTAAAAAGCCTCAAAATCGAGGTCCCGGTAAATTGAGATGTATTTATTGTTGAGTAAACTCATTTTTTACCTGCCGGTTTAGTTTTTTGTTCCACAGGCCTGAACATAAGAAAATGAAATCAGAGATGAATGATATACAGAACATTGAGCATTATGTTTCAATTCGTGGTTGATGAAATATTACTGTAATTGTGGTTACAGATCGTTTTTATGCTGATATGCCCGAGCCTTTAAATACATAAAATGCTAAAAAAACAATATTATAGGGACAGAGCACGCCCTATCCCTACAGAAATAAAAATGAATGTGCACCGGGTTTGAACGCCATTTTAACCCGGGGCGTGATTCTATTGTTTCCTGCCAACAAAGTAAGCATCTGATTCAAACCATTTATTCAGGGGCGTTGTCATCAGGAACTATGCGTTTCAGATCGTGTTTAACTGATCGTGTTCGGTTGGCAAATTCCCCCGGTGCCATACTCCGGCTTATAAATCTGTTTTGCGGATTAGTTCGTATTGGTTGTAAACGAACAAGAAATCCCCGATTCCATGAAAACTGCACCAATATTCCTGATTCTGATCCCGCTTTTGCTAAAGCCTGATCCCGGCCCGTCGCCTTCAGAAGATGACGATGACGTAATTTTTGCGGGAGATTTTTTCAGTCTCGATCCGGATGAGGCCACCCTGCCGGAAAACTGGGAAACGATGAACTTCACCGGAATTCCGCGCACCGAATACAGATTAGTGAAAATTGACGGCAAATCTGTGATAAAGGCAGTCAGCGACGGCTCATCGTCGGGTTTGGTTCGAGAGATGATTGTAGATCCCGAAGAATTTCCCGTGCTGCGCTGGAGCTGGAAAGCCGAAAATATCATCAAAAAAGGTGATGTTCACACAAAGTCAGGCGATGATTATCCCGCCCGGATTTACGTTATGTTTGATTACGATATCAAAAATCTCAGCTGGGGCATGCGTCAAAGAGTAAGAGCGCTGAGAACGGTTTACGGAAGAATACCCACCCGCGCCATAAATTACGTTTGGGATACCAGTGCCGAACCGGGAACCGTCGTGAAAAACGCGCACACCCGGCTCGTTAAAATGAAAGTAGTGGAAAGCGGCGACGTAAGGCTTGGCGAATGGATCACCTACGAACGAAATATTTATGATGATTACGTTGAGATCTTCGGCGAAAAACCTCCCAAAATTGCCGCCGTCGCCATTATGACCGATTCTGATGATACCGGGGAATCTGCGGTGGCTTATTACGGGAATATTAGTTTTCACAGGGAATAGGAATTTGTACAGTGTTTTTTTGTTTGATTAACGCACATAGTAATCCTCATAACCTATCTCTACGGTTACCCAGCGCATTGTGGGTTCATACCAAAACTGGCAGACTCCCTGGCCATCGAAGCCCCAGGGGTGATTAAAGTCGATACAGTGTCC
>PXAI01000148.1 GCA_003567135.1 Balneolia bacterium
AATCAGCTGGGGCTCGAACGGCTCGGGATATTTCTCCTCAAGCTGACGCAGCACATCGCGGATATCGAGCGCCATCATCACGCGGATAAACGCACTCAGGTGTTCCTTATCCAGCTTCATTTGCATGAGCCGGGTTTTGACCTCATCCGTAAACAGCGCCTTCGCTTTTTGTGCGAGATACGATTCGGGATGCGTCACGTTGATCACAATTCCGATGGCCACAAGTTCTTCCAGCTCGTCGGGATCATCCGGCAAAACCGGCGTTTGCGTTTTGATGCTCCACTTTTCGCGGAAAAGATGATTGTTTTCGCCGTAAAGTCCGGAATAGAGCCCGAGGCCCATCATGGTGGTTGTGGCGCCCATATCGTGCTCAACAAAAACGCCTTCGGCAAGCATCACCGATTTTCCGGCTTCCTTGATCTGCCAGCAGAGATCGAGATCGTCGAAATAGGCGAGTTTGTACGCCTCGTCCATTTTCGGCGTGCCAGCTTTTGGATACGCCATCATGAAACTGTCAAGATACGTTACTTCGGTCACAGAAGTCGGGTTATCATCTGATTGGCCTTCCTGATCAGGGTTGAGTGAGAGGTTGGTCATGGGCCCGACGATTCCGATTTCAGGATTTCCATCCAGGATATCCGCCAGCAGGCCGGGCGCGTTGTTTTGCAGAACCACATCGTTGTGCATCACCACGATGAATTTCCCCCGCGCTTCCTTCACTCCCTGATTCACCGATTTTGTAAAACCCGCATTCCGCTGATTTTTCACGATCCGGATATTGAAAAAATTACTCTTTTTGAGATTTTCAAGATACTCAAACGTGTCGTCGAGACTGGCGTTGTCAATTACAATCAGCTCGGTTTCGGAAGGATCGGCGTGATCATCTAACGAAATGAGCGCAGGCTCAAGCAGGCCGAGTCCGTGCCCTGATGTGGGGATTATTACCGAAATCCGCGGTTTCTCAATTTCGGGATAGGATTTTCCGATTATCGCTGGAGTGTCTTCCTCACTATCCGATTCCGCAGGCTCCTGAGTTTCTTCCGCATCATCCGGCTGGTCTTCCGGTTCGGTTTCATCAGGCTTGTTGTCATTTTCCCCATCCGCCAAAGCTCTGTTTTTCTTCTGCGTGTGCTTTAGCTCGGATGCTTCAACATAGCGCTTCAACCGTTCCAGCACGCGGACTTTCAGCGTCATGGCGTCGTCATTATCCGGATCAAGATCGAGCGCTTTATTGAGAAGTGTCATCGCGTTATGAAACTGGCCGTCTTCGATCAGGTCGGTCGCTTCCTCCACCATATCATCGGCGGAAAGGGCGGGCATGCTCTTGTCGGCATTTTTCAGCTCGGACTGTTTGTGCGTGATTTTCAGGCCGCATCTTCTGCCGGTAAACACGAGCGCGTCGTAGGCTGACGCATCGAGGGAAATCCACTCGTCTTTTTCCTCCAGCTCAATAACGGCCGGACCAGCAGTGATGCGTTCTTCATCCTGCAGCCGGAAAAGCAGTTCGGCCACGTGTCCGTGCGTGAGAAACGGATTGAAGAAAAGCCGGTCGGGCCGCACCCGCGAAATGCGCAGAATAAAGTTGGATGATGCCGGAAGCACGCGTTTATTGAGCATCTCCTGCAAAAATTCGTTCGAACCGCTGAAGCCGGTATGCGTTGAAGCAACCGCGATGGAGTCGGTGCGGTCGAGATGAGACAGCGCGTCTTTGAGGATGTCCGGCTGAAAGGTTCCGGAGCGGTCAATCACGATAACGGTATCAGTGGAACAGTGCTGCAGCCCGTCGTTCAGGCTGAGCGCCATGCCTTTGCGAAGTTCGTTCTCAAAATAAAACGCACGGTCGTGATTGTGATATTCGAGCAGCGAAGCAACGGCATCGTCGGTGCCATCGGTGGAGCCGTCGTTAATAATGATCAGCTCGGCACGCGGCTCATCGAGCTCGAAAAGCGGCGTAAGAAGTTCATCCGCATCGTGCTGCTGGTTATAGAGGACAACAATAAAACTGATCCGGGCTTTCATAGGCGTTGATTTTTCGGGCGAATCAGTATCAGACTCGGTAGCCCGGTTTATCAGGGAGCGAATTTTGGATTGAAAATTCAGAGTACTAAACGGTTAAAATGTTGATGATGTGTAAGTTAGACAAATAAAACTTGTGGAATCTCCGCAGCCGTAATTTAACCCGCATTTATCAGAAAAGAAATTTAAGCAAGAGGGGGAAGAGTTTCGGGGGATGAAATTGATTATGTATTACTGTCTATTGATTATTTGGGAAAGAGTGTTGCGGGAATCGAAGAGTTACGGGTTTCGGGTTGCGGGTTTCGTCAATTTTCGAATTCGTTGCCTGCGTCTCTATTGGCGTCATCCCGCAATCGGGCCCGAAGTAATTCAGGAACAATTGGTTAATGATATGCGGGGTCTTCCAGCGCCAATTTTGGACAAATCGTTTTGAGGCTGAAGATAGTCGCACGAAATGGTATTCTCGACTTTGTGGACACTTATCGGTAGCGCCTAATATATTTCAGTTCAGAAAAAACCTGACTGGTTTCCAAAACCAGTCAGGTTTTGGTGCCGATTTTGGTGCCAAAGGCTAATTTGCCGGGTGCCGTAAATATTGCCAACATGAACCATCCGTGATCTTCATGTTCCGGCTCTTCGGCACCATGGTAGGGGCGAAAAATTTTTCGCCACTACCATGGCTGGTCGTTTTTCATGCACGTTTTCCGCTGCGCTACAGACGTGTTGCTCCATCCGGAGCAAGATCTGCGACCGGTGATTTTGGTGGATTCGAAAAAATCTCAAATCACTAATCGCCCGTCGCAGATCTGAAATCACTCCCCCTTCTTCTTTTTTAACAATGTAGTAACACTCAATCCATATTTTGTATCAAATCAATCCTCAGCTAATATTTATAAATTCAGAGCTATGAAGTTGTTCAGCTGCCTTATTTTTTCGTTTTCGATGGTCTTGTTTTTGAGTGCGTGTACCGAGAAAACGGTTTCTGCCGATGATGACAATAATCCGGGGGAGAACGGAACCACCTTCGGGGGTGATTCGATGAATCCGGCGGCGCATGATTTGCGCTCGGGGGATTTCATCTTTGATTTTTGGGCGGATGATGAGCCGGATGACTTCTTTCCGGCAAATATGATTTTCCAGCAGTCGGATATGGATGATCCGATGCTTGACGATGAGATGACGGAGCCGTATAACATCCCCCATGATGACTATAACAGCGATGATGAGGATACCATCGGCTATCCCTATAACAACACGCGCCGTACGCGGATAAACGGGCTTAATGAGCAGGGAATTGCGTTTATCAACACCGGACGCGGGCGCGATCTGGGTACGGCAGTGGTTGGTTTGCAAACGCTGGGCATGCACGACATTACGGTTCAGTTTCTGGCCGGCACGAGAATTCCGAACAGCCGGGTTTACAATCTCAGGCTGCAGTACAGGATAGGTACATCAGGCTCGTTTACGGATGTAATCCACAACGGAGAGGCTGTCGAGTACAGGCGGAACGATCAGGAGAATCACACCGAGCAGTTCGGGCCCATTCCGCTGCCTGAGGCGGTAAATGACAGAGAGTATGTACAAATCCGCTGGAAGTATTATTTTACCGGCGAAAGAATCTCCGACGACAGCGGAGCAAGAACAAAAATCAGGCTCGATAATATTCGCATCAGCGGCACCGAAATTTGATCAGATCAGTGCTCTGAATCCGGACTCCGGGCCACTACCGAGTTAACATGATCAGAGTGCTGCTACTTCTTTTGGTTCTACCATTCATCGGGTGCGTTAACGATTCCGATTCCGGGGAGAATGGGGACGAGAACGGGGATGAAAACGGAAATATCCACACACTTGAGCAAATCGCGGTATATCCGCTGCAGGTTAATGATCCCTCGGGGCTGACCATCGACGCTTCGGGCGATTTCCTCTGGACGGTCAGCGATGATTCCGGAGATCACGTCTATAAAATGAGCTTTACGGGGGATATTCTGGACGTGCTTCCGTATGAGGGCGATGA
>PXAI01000096.1 GCA_003567135.1 Balneolia bacterium
CCTCAAGCGATGCAAGCTGGTTTACCAGATTTATCGACTGCTCCTCAATCACAACAAGGCCGTGACGATTCATGAAATCGCGAAGCTCTTCCTCACTTCTTTTCAGCTGACCCTCCACTTCTTCAAGCTCGCCATCCAGAAATGCAAGGGCAGCGCGGGATTGCTGGCGGTTTTCCAGCGTGGAAAAATCATAATACGTATCAATTACCGTGTTAACAACAAGGCGAGCCTCCTCAGGCGAAGGACTCATGTAGGTAACTTTAATGATATCACTTTCCATATCTTCGCGCACGTAGTTGATTCCGCCAAGCCGCGAAATCAGCGCATCACGTTCAACGAGCTTAATTTCGCCCTCATCGTCCTGAGTCATACGCGGGAAAAGATTACCATCTTCATCGTAAGGATTCTCCAGTAAACGATCGGCAACCTGACTCAAAAAGCGTCTTGATCTGAGGATCTGAAGCTCATTGGCGATAGTACTTCCCATCCCGATACCAAAACTGCCGGTAAGTAAGCTTGTGAGGTCACTACCACCCAGCGTGTAACGCGAGCGCATCTCAGCAATCATCATTTTCGACTCCGCCTGATAGATGGGAGTCATTGATTTTGCGATAAAGTAGGATGATACAAGGCTGACTGAAACCAGGATCATAATGATCCATTTATAGCGCCAGCCGGTCAGAAACAGATGCTTAAGATCAATTTCATCACTGGACGAAGATTTGCCTTTACCAGACGTACCGTTGGAGTAATTTCCGTTTTTGAAATACCCGTTTCCGGAAGAATTGTTAATGGAGTCTCTCATTTACAGAGATGTAAATTTTGAAATTTGGGATGCAAATACAGCTAATTTATAGAAGTATCCGGTCTGAATGACTGTTACATTGCGGAACAATTTGACAATATAATGATTTTTTCGCCCTCTTATTGCAGTTTTTGTGCGACTCAATCAAAAAACGGGGACACCAATTCAGGCGTATTTTATCACCATAAATAAATCCATATCGCTGATGCGTTTTGGGATTTTGGTTTATATCTTTGGGCAAATTTAAATCCATCTATCTATGCTGATTGCCTTAATTTCAGACCTGCACGGAAATGAAGCCGCAACGAGGTCTGTGCTACGAAAAATCGACGAAATCAAACCTGATCGTGTACTCGTGCTCGGGGATTTAGTGGGATATGGCCCGCGCCCCGTCGAAACTATTGCGATGATCATGGATCGCGGCTACGACTGCATTCTAGGAAATCACGATGGTGCCATTACGGGTGATACGCCGCTTTCCTTATTTCGTGAACCCAACCGTAACCTGCTCGAAAAAACGAAAGAATTACTTCCACAGGATCAGAAAGATTGGCTTGGCAATATGCCCGTCTCTATTGCAGAAGATAACTGGCTGGCCGTTCATGCTTCACCCATAAATCCGCTTCGCTGGGAATACCTGGATAGCGCGATCAAGTGCATGCAGGCGCTCGAAACTATTGAGCAGGAATTCTGTTTTGTTGGTCATACGCACCGTCCGGGCGTTGTTTCAAACCAGTTCGGTATTTTGAACGTGCAGCCGGGATATCGGTATGTTGTAAATCCGGGCAGCGTTGGCCAGCCGCGTGATGGCGATGAACGAGCATCATTTTGCACCATCGACACGGAAAAGTATTCCTACAAAAACTACCGCATCTCCTATACCATCACAGAAACGCTGGACGCCTTTCAGAGCCTGAAAATCGACAGGAAAACCGGAAAAAGGTTGATGGGGTTTATATAGCCCAAAACGTGACTACAGAGCATTGACAGAAATACCCCTGTTCATATACCCGTTGTTTTTTTGCATTGCCTTTCTATATGGCAGTGCAGGCCACGGCGGTGCCTCAGGATATCTGGCCATTCTCACTCTAACGGGTTTATTTTCTCCCATTCTGGTTCCCGTTGTACTGATTCTCAATATTCTGGTTTCCGGAATCGCGTTTTTTAATTACAGCACACACGGCCATTTCAGGTGGAACCTTTTCCTGCCCTTCGCGCTCAGCTCCATTCCATTTGCCTTTCTCGGTGGTCTGATTAGCGTTGAAGCCACTATTTTCTTCATCATGGTGGGAGCTGTATTATTTTTGATGGGTATTCTGGTTTTTCTCAAATCAACCCTGCGCGTTAATCCAACAATTCTTCCCGTTAAATATCCGGTTGCCGTTTTGGCTGGAGCGGTGATCGGGTTTATATCCGGACTGATAGGAGTTGGCGGCGGGATCTTTCTCAGCCCGCTTATTTTATTTTTGGGATGGGGCAGCATCGCTCAAATCGCGGCGGTTAGCGCGCTGTTCGTGAATGTTAACTCAATCAGCGGGTTGATCGGGCACACAGTTGGTTCTGAAATACTCTGGTTGACCGCGTTCTGGCTGTCGCTTCCTGTTCTTGCGGGAGGATTTCTGGGATCCAGGTTTGGCGTCAAAACCGTTAATCCTGACATCATCCGTTATATCCTTGGCGTAATTTTGATAATCGCCGCCATAAAAATGATCGCCCAGTACGCGTTCTGAATTTACTTTTTTGACTTCTCTCCCGGACGAAACGCTTTTCCGAACCGCTCCCGGAATTCCAGCCGCGGCCCTTCAATGAGATCAATGCAGAATGGAATTGCGTCAATTACGCCGTCCAGACATTCCGCAATGGCTTTCGGCTTTCCGGGAAGGTTGATGATCAGGCTGTTTTTCAGAATTCCGGCCGTTTGCCGCGAAAGGATTGCGGTTGGCACGTACTGCAGCGAAACTTTGCGCATCGCCTCGCCAAACCCCGGCAGGATTTTTTCGCAGACCTCTTCGGTCGCTTCCGGAGTCACATCCCGCTTTGCCGGCCCCGTTCCGCCTGTTGTGCAGATGATTGCGCACTTGAGATCACTGAGCTCGCGCATCGTTGCAACAAGCTGATCATAGTCATCAGGAATCAGGCGGTATTCCCATTCCGTTTCGTTCGATATACGCTCAGAAAAATAGCTTTTGATCGCAGGTCCTGAAATATCTTCATACACTCCGCTGCTTGCTCTGTCGGATGAGGTAATTATTCCTATTTTTACGTTATCAGCCATAAAATCTGTTTTCAGTCCGGATTAATGTTCCGGAATATAGCCAACTGTTTGCGCTGATTGAAACCAATTAACCTGAAGTCCGATCCCTTAGCCTGATCACAATCTGAATATGCCGAATCCCGAACCCTTTTCACTCAGTATCGAAGAGCTCAGACGCTATTCAAGGCAGGTCACGCTCCCGAAATTTGGGCCGGAGAATCAGGAAAAGCTGAAAAATGGGCGCGTGGCGGTGATCGGTGCCGGCGGGCTCGGCGCTCCCCTGCTTCAGTATCTCACCGCGGCCGGAGTGGGAACCATCGGGATTTTTGATTTTGACCAGGTTGATATCACAAATCTTCAGCGCCAGGTTCTGTACAAAACCGGGGATGCCGGAAAACCAAAAGCCGAAACGGCCGGATCGGTTCTACAGGAACTTAATCCGAACGTGAATTTCAATATTCATCCTGAAAAAATCACGGCCGATAACGCGGTTAATCTGCTTCAGGATTACCACATAATCGCTGACGGCTCCGATAATTTTCTTACCCGAAGCATTCTTAATATCGCATCTCTTTTACTGGATATTCCGCTTGTTTACGGATCGGTTTATCAGTATGAAGGGCAGCTAACGGTGTTCAACTATGTAGATGAATCAGGAAATCGCGGGCCGGAATATGGGGATGTGTTTCCCGAGGTGCCGGATCAGGATGTGATTCCAAACTGCGCGCAGGCAGGCGTAATCGGCGCTTTGCCGGGAATAATCGGCTCGGCGCAGGCGATGGAGGTGATCAAAATAATTACGGGAATTGGCAGCGTTCTGAGCGGACGTCTGCTTATCGCAGATATGCTGGAGATGGATTTTACCACGATTGAAATTCCGGTTCCCGGAAAAAAAGAACGGCCGGATATTGATGAACTCAAAAAAAAGCTGGTGAGACTTTCAGAAAAAGCAGATCAGAATGAGAAGTACG
>PXAI01000033.1 GCA_003567135.1 Balneolia bacterium
AGGCCGCCGGGCTGGATTGGACCGTCCGGAAAGTCCCACTGTTCGCACGGTACAACGGATCGGAGGCCCGAGTGAAAGATCATTACGGCATAGTGCCGACGGATCGATGGGGGGAACCTCGCTGTCCAGTATTCGGCGTGGTCAGCAAAGACTATCGAATCATGCAAAACATCGATGCCTTCTCGTTTTTTGATTCGATCGCCGGGGAAGGAACGGCGGTTTATCACACCGCTGGTGCGTTGGGACAAGGCGAGCGGGTATGGATTCTGGCGCGACTTGACGGTTTGATGGAAGTTACCCCTGATGATGTACTGGAGAAGTACATCCTTTTGAGCACGGGGCACGACGGACGCTCCAGTCTGCGCGTCCTGCTTACACCGGTCAGGGTGGTTTGCCAGAACACATTGACCATGGCCTTTTCAAACGGGCAAGGGCTGGCGAATATTCATCATACCCGGGGCATGGACACACGGATGGTGACGGCACGGGAGCGCATCCGCAGTGTTCTCCAGGGATTCGATGGGCTCCAATCAGCCTACCGGGGCATGGCCCGGCACAAACTCACTGACGACCAGGCCAAGGGCTATTTTGCCCGCATCCTGCCTGAACCCAATACGGCCGAAGAAAACCAGCCGTTGTTTCGTTGGGTCACGGAGGATAGAGATAATTGCTATCACCTGTTCCACGACGGCATGGGCAACAACGAACCGTCCGTGCGAGGCACCCTCTGGGCCGCCTACAACGGGGTAACAGAGTACGTGGACCATTGGCGCCAACGCGGGCGTAGTAGCCATATGGACGCTGTCTGCTTCGGCGGAGGCTATAAACTAAAAGCCCGGGCATTCGATGTGGCTGTGAAAATGGCGTCCGAATTTGGGCGGAACTAGGGTTCATCATCCGACGCAGTGTAAAATGGAATCCAATCCGAGTAGATACGTCCACCCACTAGACTGCAACTGGGATTTCAGCCGCTCTCGCGAAATAGACCGAGACGTTTTTATCTTTGATGAATCCAATAACTGCCCCGGCTTTTCGCTCCATATAGCAAATTGGAAGTTGAGCAGAATGAACACGAAACGAAGCGACTGGACTACCGTGGCGTTGGCTTCGGCGGTCCACGAGGAATTGATGCGTGCGTTGGGACATTTAGCGTTTCCACGATTCAAGCGGGTTTTAGCTGCGGGTAAAAAGAGATTGGCCACCCGAATGGAATCACTTAGGCCCAAAAAAGTCGCGCCAACGCCAGAAGATATAATCAAGGACATAGAAATTGAATCTGGCAAGGCATACGTTGAGGACATGTTTTCGATGCCGATGAGCAGGCTTGCGATCCCACTTGCGGCTCTTAGTTTCCGCGATGGGTGCCCGCACAGACTCATTTCATCTCCCTGGTCCTTCTCCAGCCCTCCCGCAGCTCTTGAGCACCTCGCCGTTGATGGTTTTGACAGCAACGATCAGTTCGGCATTGTAGCTTCTGCACCTACTCGGGATGATTATTGGATAGTGATCCGATATTCGCGATGTGAGATCCAAAGGCAATGGAATAGGAACCATGCACTTCAGCAGGAATACCCATGGATATCAAAGCTCCCGGACATTCTTGAGCGCATTTTGGGGAACACCGAGATCACAATTGAGCAAACAAGGGCTGTGCCACAGCTAATAAATAACCACGATGAGGCAACCCAATTCCCCGCTTCGCTTGCCGCAGAGTATCAGGATAAAGTTTTCCAGCATCTCTCACCGTATGAAAACATGATATGGACGGCTATGCGTAAAGCAGGCGGCTCTCAGAAAAAAGCGTTTCCATTTTTGGCAGAGAAGGGTGTTGTTAAAAGCCTCTCCACTCTTTGTCGGCGCGTTGCCAAGATCGATGAAAAATTGAAACCGCATGTATTACCCTTGTGCACATTTGAATCACAACCGGATAGATTTCGCAGAACAGAAGGACCGCATGATGAATGGGGGGAGCCTGGGGCTGAAGAAATTTATGCGCCTGATCGCGATTGGGCAGATAATCCGGTGACTCGCGACAAGGCGATACGCGACTACATACAATGTACTGACAGCGATAAGAAATACTTCCATCAAAACTACTTTGGAATAGAGGATGAAGCCAAAGCTTACAAAAACCGGATTGGTATGAAATCGAACTGAAATTGCTGAAATGCATTCCAAAGGAAGGGGTTGCGGTTATTCCGTAGCCCCTTTTTCGTGCCTAATGAAATCCGCTGCTTCTGGTATACGGCGAGACAGGCTTGCCGACACAATAACAGACAGGAGGATACCAAATGGCTATCAACATCAGATTAAGAACGGCGCGAGTCGCACAGGGTTTAACCCAGCTGCAACTCGCAGAGCAGATCGGGACGAAGGAGATCGAAATATCGCGTTGGGAAACTGGGCGCACCCAGCCATCGCAGGAGATGAGACAGCGACTCTCCTCCGCACTAGGGAAGCCCACATATGAATTATTCCACACCTGAAAGGATTTAATCATGCAGCCATTATCACAAAACGACCGTTTGATGCGGCTACTTCAAGCTAATTCGGACGATTTGACAGCAATAGACCGGATTCTGACCGGACAGAAATCTGTAACCACTGGCGAGGGCAATACGCCCCCTCTGACAACGATTCGGGAGGCTGCCGCTTACCTGAGTTGTTCACGGGCCACGATATATCGGCTCGTACAGGCAGGCAAGTTGCGCTGCACGCACCTGCTGAACCGGAGTCCGCGCATCCATCGTAGTGATCTGGAAGTCATTGCTTCAGGAAGGGAGGTGTAAAATGCCTACGCGCCTTATTCGACAGGGCATCCTTGATTCGGAGCGGGTAAATCGTCTATCCATTGAGGCCGAGCTCTTCTATCGCCGACTTTTATCTGTGGTGGATGATTATGGTCGCTTCGATGCCCGACCCACAATGTTGCGGGTAAACTGCTTCCCTCTGCGAGTCGATCATGTCGACAACAACCAGCTCGTTGATTGGCTGAGTGAATGCACAGCCCAGGGGCTGATCCTGCTTTATGCACAAAACGGAAGCCCCCAGACACAAGTCGTACACGTGGCCGAACTCTGGGAAACCATTGCGGACTCCTCAAAGCGGCCTTACCTTGAAGTACAGGACTTTCGGCAAAAGACTCGTGCCAAGTCGAGCAAGTTTCCCGATCCGCCTGCGGTAGACTCCAGCATGTGTCCTGCAGATGCTGGACATCCGCAGCACACAAGCCAAACATGCGAGAGGCAGACGCAGAACATTTGCCAAGCAGATGAAATGCAGATGCGCTCGGAGGCGGAGGCAAAGTCGGAGACGGGAGTATTAGCCGGAGGATTGGAGGCGGAGGGTAAGGGTGAACTCCAATCCGCCGGGCCACCGGTTGATAAATCAAAGTCAGGCCGCCGGCCCCACTTCGAGGGAATCGCGAAGCCGCGACCGGACAAACTGGATGCGGCCTACGACAAAGTAAAGGTGCCAGAAATCACAGAGGAAGACGACATCTGGGCCATCAGAGACCCGATCATTCTGGCCATGGCCGTGACTGCTGACCGGGAAACCCAATCGTGGCTGGGTTGGGTGCGTATGGCACACAAACTGCGTAAGCGACTGGGTCGGGAGCAGGCGGATCGGCGTTGGTGGTCAGTTTGCAGCCAGTTTTGGCACGAGGTTAGAGCTGGTGAAGTGCCGGACAATCCCGGATCGACACTCACTGCCAGCATAAAAAAAGGAAGCCCATTCTTGGACGAAAGGAATAGAGCATGAGTCAGAAAAAAAGGAATACCGAGCAGCACGCGGCGGCCGACCCTCTGCGCGAGCGGGTCGCGCGGGTCATCGACGGATTGCAAAACAATCTCCGTCACCGCGATGCCCTGAGCCTGGGAGGAATGACCTGGAGGGAATTTCAGTCAGCCTTACCACACTATCCTGACCTGGCCGATATTTACGGGCCAATTGATAGTGCGAACACACAAAACGCGTGCATGGGGTTCTCATATGTGTGTCGGCTTATTGGGTCAGAATACCGAGAC
>PXAI01000374.1 GCA_003567135.1 Balneolia bacterium
ACTCGCCAAAAGCGGCTACAAAACGGCCGTTCTGGATCTTACGAACGGCGAAATGGGTACGCGGGGCACACCTGAACTTCGCCTTGAAGAAGCTTCAGATGCCGGAAAAATTCTCGGACTTGCAGGCCGCTACAATCTTGGCCTGCCCGATGCCGCCCTCACAAACTCCGATGCCCATCGAATTGCCATTATCAGCGCGGTGAGAACGTTGCGCCCTGCGGTTTGCTTCATTAATGCCCAAACTGATCGACATCCTGATCACGGAAACGCGCATAAACTTACCAAAGATGCTCTTTTTTACGGGGGATTAAAAAAGATTCTGACCAAAGATGAACAGGGTAATGTCCAGCAGCCATGGCGGCCCAATCACGTTTTAATGTATATGCAGGACAGCCCGTTTGAGCCGGATCTGGTGTTCGATATCTCAGAAACGATGGCGCATAAAGAGAAGGCGATTCTGGCGTTTAAATCTCAGTTTAACGTACCGGAAAACGATGACGGCCCTAAAACCTATATTTCTGGAAGCGGATTTTTTGAAATGATCCGTTCACGCGCCCGCATTTTCGGCCATCAGATCGGCGTTGAGTACGGCGAACCGTTTAATTACCTCAACGGCCCGGTTCCGTTTACCAGTTTCGACGGATTCATGAAACATAAGCCGGCCCGGTAGCGGCGCGGTTCTCTTCACTTACGTTTTCCCTGATTCGCTTCAGTAAATAGCTGTGAACATCTTTGTTCCCGCATATGATCCTCCGGCCGTGCAGCCATTTTTCGCCGCCTTCCCAGTCGGTAACGGTGCCACCCGCCTCTTTTATAATAAGCGCTCCGGCAGCCACATCCCACGGCGACAATGCGTACTCGAAAAATCCGTCGAGCCAGCCTGCGGCCATACAACAGAGATCGTAGCAGGCGCTTCCGGGACGACGAACACCGTGGGTTTCGCGCATAAATACCTGAAACAGTTTCATGTAATCATCCAAAAGATCCAGATCGCGATATGGGAATCCGGTGCCGAGCAGCAGCTGTGAAGGTTCGGTATTTTGGGAAACAAAAATCTCTTCTTCATTCAGATAGGCGCCCTGCCCCTGAACCGCGTAAAACAGCTGCGCGCTGTTTACTTCAAGTACCACGCCAACGCGAAGCTCGCCGGCTTCCATCAGCGCAATGGACACACAGAAAATGGGAAAACCGTGCGCGAAATTGGTTGTTCCGTCAATAGGGTCAACAATCCAGGTGCGGCCGGATGATATTTTTTCGTTTTTATGAGATTCTTCACCGAAAAAATCATCATCAGGAAAGTGCGTGGCTATCACCTTTCGGATTTTCTTTTCGGTTTCCACATCCGCCTCGGTAACCAGATCGTGCCGGCCCTTCAGCTCAATACTCAGCTCTTTTCGGTTTGAAGCATATCTGCGGATAATTGCCGCCGCCTCGTGCGCAGCCCTTCGCGCGACGGCCAGTTCCTGTTGATACATAAATGATCAGCGTTTATTTGGCAGTAGTTTGATGTTATCGTAATCAGCTTTGGCGAAAGATTCGGTGTCATCGGCATCGCTGAGAATCAAAATGGCGTACGGGCGCTCCGGGGCGCTCCGGCCGAATAACCGCTCATAATCCTCAACAATATTTCTCTGGAAGGTTACCCATTCACCGAGATTTTCAACGCCGGAAGCGACCACTTTTATCTTCATGTTCCCCATGTTCTTAGTGGTCTCGAAACCTACGTCAAGCTCGGAGCTCCAGGTATAGCGAACCACGCGCGGCTGGCGTAAAAAATTAAATCCCCAAACCACATAAATACTTGCCGCAACGTCATTTCGCCTACGAGAATCTTCATTTCCACCAACCGGAATCGCAAATACGCGCCAGTCCCAGCTGAGAACCGGCGTTTCACGAATGTTGATTTCCTCTGTTTTCAGTATGGGCAGGTTCAGGTGCTTGGCATCCATGCCGGCGTAGCGCAAAAACTTGCGGCAGTCTTCCTCCTGAACACGGTAATGATAGCCCTCGCGATCTCTGCCGGTGTAAGTATGAGGCTGGGCATCTCCATCGCGGTTAAACCACCGTGTTGGCATTTCACCAACCGGCTCATCGTTAAAATCAGCAAGGATGATGGTGCCATCCGGCTTAACCTCAACTTCCGATTGTGCAAAACTGTGAGTGGTGAGTCCTGTAATGAGTAACAGGAGTAAAACTGCGCGTAACGTTAACATATAAACAGTGTTTAAGTGTGATAAAACCCGATTGTACTCAGATAAAACGAGCGAAACCTCTCAAAGTTATTTAAAACTTTTTGCCTAGAGTAAGGTAATGATGCAATCGCTCAATATCAGCCTGATCAGACGATTTTATTCTTCGGCTGCATCACCACGATTCCACGGATAACCTGGAACATCCGCAGTAGAGCGACCGGAACAAAGAGCGTCAGCACTACTACTTCGTAAAATAGCAGATCAGAAGAAAGCGGATAAAGATCGTTCAGAAGAACCAGCGGAGATTTCACATACCAGAAAAAAGCAAGCACCAGAACCAAAGCCATCACAATTTTTGTCTGTGTAAATGGCTGAATCATATCGGAAATGGATTCTCTGATTGAGCTTTTCGAAAACCATTCGGCGTACGCATTCCAGTTAAACAGAAACAGGCCATACGCCGCAAGATTTGGGATAAAAGAGATGTTGAGCATCAGCATCACCGAAAAATGAAACAGCACAGCGAATGCGCAGAAAAGTCGGAATATTTTAGCGTTGAAGATTGCAAAAAGAAATCCAATCTCGAAGATAATGGTAATGTAATCCAGCGCTATCCAGAACAGATGATGCTCAAATGTGAGGAAAAAAGCGGAAAGCAAATCGGTCCGTTCGCTGACGTAATGTTGATTTACGAGATGTCCGTAGGTGGCAAGTGAACCGGGATCGAGCCATCCGCCCAGAATTTTCGGAAACCCGGCGGTAAACATCATGAACCCCAGGAAAAGTGCAAGCAGCGTTACCGGCCAGCTTTCAACCGGCGCTTCGTTTCCCTGTGCATCAACCGACCATTCTTTCCCCCAGTTGGAAAAGCTCATCACCAGCGGAACCAGCGGAAGAATCAGATCGTGGTTGATTTTCCCCATACTGAACGAAAATCCGTTTCCGATGATGATCAGAAGTCCCGTAACGATGGAGGCGGTACGCGTTTTCCAGCCAAAGAGAATAAATACGAGTCCGGCGATGATCCCGAATTCTATCTGATTGATGATCGTCATGGGTGGAAAATCACCGAAGAGCATCATCGGTCCCGGCGGCGGGAAAAACAGATCCGACGGAAGATCGGCGAGAAAACCGTAATCGACGTAGGGCGGCACGCCGGGCATGATTGCCAGCAAAACGTAGAGCGCGTAAAAAATCCTGAATAACGCTAAACCGCCGGGCGTAACCTCAAACGTATTGTGGATCCAATTGTCGAGTCGGTTGTTCATTCTGCGGCCGCCTTTTTGAATGAAACAGAATCAAATTTTTCGCGGCCGGTCTCTGCTAATTCACTGTCTGTTAATTGGTAAGAAACATGATACCAGTTCAGCGTCAGCTTCTGCAAATCAGGATTTTCAATCCCTGAATTTTCCAGCTGACCAACAAGCCAGCGCCGGCCTTCATCAGACAAGTATTTGATGCGCGTTTCGGGATCAACATTATACCGTTGAAACTGATAACGCAAGATCCCTCTGTGTTTCGAAACCGGGATGCCGTCAAAAATCTGCGCGGATGTAAGCTCAATCACATCAGAACCATCATCATAATAAAACAGGGCCTTGGGTATCCGGATTTCCTCTTCCGTATCGAACACGTTTTTGAACCCCGGGAAAACAAAAGCCGGCCACATTTCGGAACGCATTGATCCCGTAACCCCAACCATAACGTACTGCAGAGGAAGAAATATCAGGAAAAAGATAAAAATGTGTCGAACCGTTTTCTTAGTCATCAGTCAGGAATTACAGATGGCCACAAACAAAACAAATATATTCTAATTTCACTGTGA
>PXAI01000062.1 GCA_003567135.1 Balneolia bacterium
GGAAGGATATTTTCAGTCTGACGCCGGTCGAGAACAACTTCCCTGAATCCCCGGTCGCGATCCCACCACGTTGTGGTAAAACTTTCGGTGATGGATACAATTCCCTCTTCATTGCTCAGCCTGGTTCGGGTATACGCCTCAGCCTCCCAGGAATTCAGCCGCTCCCGCCAGATTTGCTTCCGCGCTATAACCCGCTCCATGATATGAATGGCAGGATCCTCGCCCGTAAACACAAGTTCCTCCAGCTCAGAAACGACGGGTTGCAGCATGATTTCCACGTTTTCAGCCGGTTCCTCAAACTCGATTTCCATCGTCTGAAAGCCAATAAAACGAACCTGAAGCGTAACCGGAAATTCAGAAACTGAAAGCCCGAAGCGCCCCTCCGTATTACTGATAGTGCCCCGGTAAGTATCTTTGATAATGATATTCGCAGCGGGCAGCGTTTCGCCGGTTTCTGCGTCAAAAACGGTGCCCGTTATACTTTGCTGCTGTTCGAATAAAGTCTCTGCCTGAAGCGCAGATGCGGTATAAATCAGAATAACAAAAATCAGAACGATGTAACGAAGTGTCATAAATACTGAATTAAAAATGCGGGTAAATGATAGCCAAACTCACAGAACAAGAACTGTGGAGATTACGCAATTTTGGTGCATAAGTTTCCTGAATAATAGTAACTTTAGATCCTCCAATTTTGTTCTGGGAAAACAATCTCCGAAAGACCCTGTAGTTCAACCGGATAGAACGGTAGCCTCCTAAGCTTCAGATCTGGGTTCGAGTCCCGGCGGGGTCACGAGAGAGAAGTGTGAGATGGGTGAGAGTGTGAGATACGTGAGATGGGTGAGAGATACGTCGCTGTCCTTACCGTAGGGGCGAAACATCTTTTGCCCTGAGGTCTCATCAAATCAAATCGCGGGATCAAATATTATATTCGCGATCAATACGTCAGGAAATCCGGGGCACCCATCCCAAAAAAAAGGCTGCAATGTTTCCACACAGCAGCCTTGTTTCGTGTTTGGTTTTTAGGGTTAATTCCCAAAAAAGAGTGAGGAACTGTTTCATTCCTGAAATGCAGATGCAAGCTACATAAAGTGCATAAAATGGTGCTATCCCTGTTCTACAAATAAGACGCTACTTCCTCTAAACTTTAATAAAAAGATAAATACAAAAAACCTCATTTCAGACTTTTTTAAAAAATAATAACCTTCCCAAAAAGTCATTAATATTTATAGGCTTCACCAACGTCAATTTCATCCATTTCCAATGCTTCAGCACGCCCTTTTTTGATCAAAAATCCAGCCTGTTTCCGATTCTGGACAATTTCCAAAACGCCCGCTATTCACGACCTAATTGTTCCCTTTAGTTAAGTTTTACAAATCTGCAACACACTACAGGCGATTTAACCAATCACCACAATAGCTATACTCACTTATTCATATCAACATTCCCCGTAGTTGGTTGCGCCGGTTGTCGCAATGACCTAAGATAAATATATCCCTTGTAGGGACAGGGCATGCCCTGACCCTACATATCCGAAAATTATTGCACTACGATTCTAAACACAATTTATCCATAGGCCGGATTTTTATTTTCTGGCAAGGACAATCAGTTTTAAGTTCAAAATTACGTTACAGGGCAGTATTAATTCTGAATTCTGAATTTTTGAATTCTGAATCTCCCCCTCCCTCTTTTCTTTTACAAATATTCGGTCTATTATAAGCACATCAGAATACGAAGTTACTGGTTCGCCACATGGCGATTGAAAGGGAACCCTGTGAAAATCAGGGACTGTACCCGCAACTGTAATCCCGGCCTGTTTACACAGGCATACGCTGATGCTCGAAAAGCCACTGTTCCAGCCCAAACGGAACGGGAAGGTGAGCAAAAGCCGGGAAAGTCAGGAGACCTGCCGAACTTCCGACGCTGTAAACTTTCGGGATAAAAGTTTCAGTCACATATACCAATGTTAAAAGTTCTCTCCGGAGAGCAGGTACGCACTTTCTGTACGCGGAAAGCTTTTTTTATCAGCGCCCTGTTCTTCCTGTTTTTATTTGCATTACGAACGCCTTCACACGCCCAGTTTCCGGCCGACACGCTCGACGTACGCGTAATTTTATCTGATGTCACCATCGAGGCTTCGCGACTTCCGGTTGCCTGGAAACGCCAGCCTGTAATGATTCATGAGATCAGCAGACTGCACGCCGATCGTGCGGGTACGGAAACGCTAGGCCAGCTGCTTGATCTGAGCGCGCCCGTTTTCATTCGCGATTATGGCGGAAGCGGTGCCTCATCGGTTTCCTCCCGTGGATTCAGCCCGAGGCACACGCAGTTTGTATGGAACGGATTTGTGATGAACCACTCCATGCTCGGCCAGGCGGATCTGAACATACTGCCCGTTGCGGCCATGGAAAACATCCGCGTTGCGCCCGGTAACGCGAGTGCATCATACGGCGGATCAGGCGTGGCCGGAAGCATACTGGCCGACAGCCGCGGTGTGCCGGAAACGATCTCAGTTTACGGCGGACTCGGACGCTGGCGCAGCTATGAGTCAGGTTTTTCAGCCGGCCTTATTCAAAATAATTTCCGGCTGGGGATTTTCGCAGGATACAGCGAAGCCGCCAACGACTTCCGGTATTTCGACGTCATCCGGCAGCGCGACCGGCAGCGGGAGAATAATGCCAACGAAAGTTACTACGCCATGATCAACGGCGGCTATCACAAGAATAGTTTTCGGTATGATGCTTCGCTCTGGTTTACGGTTTCTGATCAGGAACTATCCGGATCGGTAACTTCGGTAAATCCTTCGGCCACTCAGTTCGACAGAATGGTTAACCTGAACCAGAAGTTTTCCTACACCGGCGACAACACTCTCTGGTCGCTGAATACCCTGCTGTCTCGCGTTGATCTTGACTACCACGACCGCCAAACAAACAGCACGAGTACTGTAAACAGGTTTCAGGCTCGCCTCGAAAACCGGTTTGACCTGAGGGATAACTTCCGCCTGCTTTCCGGTTTTGAGGGTGGATTGCAGGGCGTTCAGACTAATAACTATAATGATCTAAAAAAACGGAATACCGTTTCTTTTTTTTCCATGGCAGATCTCCAGCCGGTATCTTCTCTGTCTGTTTTTCCATCCGTCCGGCTGGATTATTACAACGATTTCGGATCATCTCTGAACGGAGCACTCGGCCTCAACTGGAACACGCCATGGTCGCCGCTGAGCCTGCGCGGGCAGATTTCCAACAATTACAGCCCTCCCACCCTGAATGATCTCTACTGGGCACAAGGTGGAAATCCTGATCTGCTTCCTGAAGAAAGCCGGACTATTGAAGGTGGTATTTCGCTGGAATGGTCATCCGGTCAAATTGCATCCAGAACCGGAATAACGTTGTTCCGTACAGACTTCGAAAACGGTATTCAGTGGAGGCCGGGACAAGGTGGCGTTTGGACACCGGTGAATTTTTCTGAAATTGATAGTCGGGGGATGGAAATGGAGCAGCACCTGAATTTCAGAATCGGGCAGTTTCTGATGTCAGGATACGGAACCATTATTTACAACCAATCCACCAGCCCGATATCCGCAGGTTCAGACGGTCAGTCCCGCGACAAGCAGCTTCCGTACGTCCCGGAATGGAATGTCAAAACCGGATTTAATCTTTCATGGAAATACGCGTACGCCGGAATCGATTATCAGTACGCAGGCGACCGCTACACCACCAGTGACCACAGCAGTCCGCTCGATCCGCTTGATTCGTACGGATTCTGGCAACTCAGCGCCGGACTCAACGGAAATATCGGGCGCTATGCAGCCCGGCTCGACTGGAGTGTAAAAAACCTTACCGACCGTGAATTTCAGATCATCGCATGGTATCCCATGCCACCGCGACACCATCAGGTTCGCCTGACCATCAATTTCAACTACAGGCACAATCCTTCATAACCATTAACCAATCTATAAAATGAAACATCTGATACTTCTTTTCACTACCACC
>PXAI01000322.1 GCA_003567135.1 Balneolia bacterium
CATGGCAGTGGTTTAAGTCAAATATAAGGGATTTCCTTTATTTATAGCCATGTCGGCGTGGTCTGGGCCATAAACAAAAAGGCAAGTGGTGACTGATCTACTCAGAGCCTCTTCCTCCCGGTGGTCGCCGGCCTCATAGTACAAGGCTCCCCGTGCATCAGCGTATTCAACACTTGCAGCAGCTCAGCCGAGCTGATGGGCCTATCCCTTTCAAACGAAAATCGGGAACTCCCACCCAAACACATGGCGAGGTAACCGATTAATCCCTATTTTTGAATTGCGTGAAAACCATTCCCCGCATCAAATCAAGTGAATCCATGAAAATACTCATCGACATCCCCGACCACCAAGCATCTTTTGCCATGAAGGTATTAAAGAGCTTGTCTTTCGTGAAAAAGGCTAAGCCGATGGGAGATTCAGCTGCGGAATTGTGGAGTGACTTACAGCAAGCTGCCGACGATGTAAGGCTGCATAAACAAGGCAAAATCAAACCCAGAACCGCTCGTGAATTGCAGGATGAGCTATAGCGTACACCCTACACGGCGCCCTACATACATAGCTATTTCCTACCTTTACTTTACCATGCATCCACTTATCGAAAATAGTATTGCGGAAATCACCCGCTTGTGCAAAACGCACAAGGTGAGTTCATTGTCACTATTTGGCTCGGCCGCTAAAGGTCAAATGAACAGCAATAGCGATCTGGACTTTCTTGTAGAATTTTCTCCTGAACTGGATGTACTGGACTATGCCGACAATTACTTTTCATTTGTTGAGTCATTGGAAAAACTGACCGGCAGAAAGATTGACCTGCTCTCTGTCAAATCGTTAAAAAATCCGGTGCTTAAACAAGAAATCTACAATACCAAGATTGATCTATATGCAGCCTGAAGTGCTAAAGTACTTACTTGATATTGAGAGCATCATTGGTGAAATAGAATCTCTAAAGCAGCGCGTTGAAAACAGTTATGCACAGTTTTCTAAAGATATTCTGTTACAAAGAGCCGTAGAGCGCGATTTAGAAATTATCGGGGAGGCAGTTCGCAGGCTTCTGGCCATCCGGCCGGAAATAAAAATTTCGGCAGCAAAGAAAATCATCGGACTCAGAAATATTATTTCGCATGCCTATGACTCTGTAGAGCCTGAACTTATATGGTCAATCATTCAAAGGGATATTCCTGTGCTTTCAACAGAAATTCAAACGATTTTAAAAGGTTGATTGAAGTGGTCTCGTGTTTGCTTTTTTCGATATGCATCCCCATGTTGTATGCAGGGTAAATTGATAGCACACGTAAAATCACTAAATTTGACAAGCACATCACAATCACGGCCATGAAAATATTACTCGACATCCAAGATGATAAAGCCTTGTCCTTGCTTGAAGTACTCAAGGGCCTGCCTTTTGTAAAAACGAAAGTACTCACTGACGAGAAGGCATTGCTAATGAGTGAAATTCACGAGTCTGTTGAGAATCTCAAACTTGTCAAGGCTGGTAAGCTCAAAGCGCGGCCTGCCAAAGACCTGCTCGATGAGCTATGAGGTTCTAAGCATCCCGCCATTTGACAGGCAGTTGAAGCGGCTTGCAAAGAAGTATCCCTCATTAAAATCAGATTATTCCGCCTTTGTGGATGAGATTGCGCAGCAACCGAAGCAGGGAAAAGCCCTTGGGAAAGAATGCTACAAGGTGCGCATGGCAATTACATCCAAAGGGAAGGGTAAATCAGGCGGCGCAAGAATCATCACGCACCTTGTGGTCTCCGAAGAAGTGGTCTTTTTACTTTCGATCTACGATAAGTCAGAAAAAGAAAATCTGACCGACAAGGAATTGATTGAACTATTGAAGAATGTGCCCGAATAGCAGGTGTGCGAAATCATTCAAACTCTTCTTATGAAGTATATTTTTTCGCTCATCCTGATATGCATGATTTCATCTGCAGCTTTTACACAATTTCCTGTCGCAGGTTTTGAGTTGGAAGACCCTACATTTCTTGATGAAACTGTCGCCAACTACGATGTTTTTTTCACCGCTGAAATGCATTGGCGAAAGGAGAACAACCCTAGAAAAATGGCGATGGTCAATTATTTGGCCGGCAAAAACTCTATAGATGTCATTGTAGTTGAACGAAGCTACGTTTTTGGCCACTGGATCAACCATTACTTGGAATCGGGTGATAGTTTACTGCTTAAGGAGTTTCTTGAAATAGACAATTTTTTTAGCACCAGAAATGGCGTAGTCCAGGAAGATGAGTATATGTTTTATACTTGGTTGAGAAAATTCAACCAAAAAAATGGCCTTGAAATCAGAGTAGTTGGGATTGATTTGGCTGCTTTTTGGCATGGGAAACCACAGCTCTGGTCTTTTCTTAAGTTTATGGAATTGGATACAAGTCTTGCAGAACTTTACAGTTCAAAAATCCCTTTAACGCAAGGCTTGCTTGATAAAAACACTGTTAGCGTAAGATCTATGCGTCAATGGTTCGAGGAAGTGAAAGAAATAAGTGCTCAAGAAGATGCAACGGCATCTAATTTCCATTTTTTTCTTTTGAACCTTGAGCAATCCATTCCTTGGATAAAAGCGAAAGACCTTAATTACAGGGAATCACAAATTGCCAGGAATTTTTTGCAATACATTCAAGCGGGTGAGAAAGTCTATGGCCAATACGGTTTATCACATATAGCGTTAGAAAATGGCGAGAGAATTGGCTTTGATACTTTTGCCTCTGTCTTAAACAAAACTGAGCGCTATATGAATAAAATATTATCTATAGGGCTAGTCTGTATTGGATGTGATCCCGATTCCAAAAAAGACAAGGGAGATTTTCCGGGCCCTGACATTTTTCATCACTTTTTAACCCAGGCTGATTTTGACCGCTTGAAGCCCGACTTCCTAAAGCTTCCCCCAAACACTTTTGTTGATTTCCGAGGGTCAGATGAGGAAATACAAAAGTATAGCCAGCTCGTGCTGGTGGAGTTTGATTGAGCTAATTTCTTCATTGCCTAACGATGCATCATGGCACTTTAGAGAATAAACTTTGTTCAAATAGCAAAATGGTCTTGACCAAAAGAGCACATTGCTCTCACCCCCTCTTCCACACCGGAACCGTACTACAAGGCTCCCCGTACATCAGCGTCTTCACCACCTGCAGCAGCTTGAGGCTCACAGCTCCGTAAGCCGCATAATCCAACTCCACCTTCCCGCATCCTTTTACAATCACCCGGGCATCCTGGTAGGGAGTCACGTCGAGGGTTTCGATGCTGCGGAGCACATGAGCGTTGATCCAGGATTCGGGTATACCGAAGTGCACAGCCGCGGCGTGGGGTGCCAGTGCCGAGGCGAGGAGCATCCAGGCCCAATGCTGTATGATGGCATCGGCGCTGCAGTGCACGGCCACGTGCTTTCCGGTGTAGGTGCTCCAATCGAATTCTTTTACCCAGGCGCGGAAGTCTTTTTCGCGGAGTACCATGCCCTGCCACAACTGCGGGGCGATGTCGAGGGGGGAGATTTCAAAATCGGGCAGCAAAGTCTCTAATTCCAGCAGCACGAGGCCGCTGGAGGCTACTTTGTTTACAATGGGTTGATCCTGAGAGGTGCTCATGGCATGAAGTTTTTTTGGAGGCTATCAATACGTACAAGTGGCCGCGTCACCCGGAACTTAAGGGATTGTCAGACACCATTTAAAGTTTGTCAACATAGTTCGGTGGCTGGATCATAATGTTCGATAGCAAGTCCTAAGATCAAGCCGAAGGCAGGGGCGCACGCAGGTCTGAAAAGCAAGGAGTCCCGCCGTGGCGGGATGACTGCCCGCCCCGCTGAAAGCGGGTTTTTCAGACCAAGTCGCAGACCAAGTCGAAGATCAAGCCGGAGGCATGGTGCAACGAAGATAGCGGACATTATGGACAGACACTATTCATAGAAATCCGAGTTCGAGCTGCGCCTCTTCACTCATCATGTCCTTGTCCCACGGCGGGTCGAAAGTGATCTCCACCAC
>PXAI01000140.1 GCA_003567135.1 Balneolia bacterium
AGATGAGTGAGATGAGTGAGATGAGTGAGATGGGTGAGAGGGTGAGATGAGTGAGATGAGTGAGATGGGTGAGAGGGTGAGATGGGTGAGAGAGTGAGAAGGGTGAGATGGGCGATATTAACCGTAGGGGCGAAAAATTTTTCGGCCTGTAGGTGGTGCCAACATCATTGCAATCATGTCCCAAAAAAATGGCCGATTCGTAATCATTTCCCGAAGAATCGGGGCAGGCGCGAACCGGCCATTCTGAATTTATGAATTCTTAATTCTGAATTTCCTAATGTAGAGGACGTAAGATTTTGCGTCCCTGCATTAAATTATTTGATCAACATCATTTTGCGGGTAATGGTGGTGCTGCCGGCCTGCATGCGGTAGAGGTATACTCCGCTGGCGAGGCGGCTGGCATCGAAGGTTACCTGATGCTGTCCGGCGTTTTGGGTGCCGCTGACGAGCGTGGCTACACGCTGACCCTGGATGTTGTAGACTTCCAGCGTCACGTTTTGCGACTCGGGCAGTTCGTACTGAATTTGCGTATCCGGGTTAAACGGATTCGGGTAATTCTGGTTCAGCGCTACTTCCTGCGGCAGATCTTCTTCGGTTGTGCCGGTGTCAAGATTGTTGACTGAAAGTATAAATCGTACCGGCTCATCTTCTTCCTGAGGATTGTCTGAGCGGGAATGTGTTTCAGTTTCCGGTTCTTCTGCCTCGAACGTGTAGGATTCTGCTGTGCGGAGATTCACGGTTTCTCCGGTCTCTGCGTCGCTCAGCAGTATTTCGATTGTTTCGTCGAGGTTTTCCGGAATATCCCAGGTAAGTTCGAATTCACCGCTGATGCCCTGTAAGTCGAGCTTCATCGGAATATCATAGGAGTCAGCTGTTTCCAACGGACGCGATTCCTGAGCTTTGTGGATGGTCTCGCCGTTACGTTCTCCGACAAACGCCAGCGTGGCGTAAGTGGAAGTTATCGGCGTAAGCTTACGCACGTCGAGCTGATCCCAGTCGCTGGTTGCATCGTTGCTGAACAGGAGGGAAAGCGCCCGGTCGTTGGTCTGAATTCCGGATCCGGCGTCCTCGCCTGAAAGCAGGAAATCGATGCTGAGCAGCTCATCCTCTTCAGGGGTCATATACATTTCGGTTTCCTCGGTTGTGCGGGCTGATTCCGGAATCACGAACTCATCGGCGCCGGCGTTTTCGATGAAGAATCCCTGCCATGCAGAAATGCGCTCGCCTGCATCGAAATTCACCAGAACGAAGGTGTCTTCTTCCGGATTCCAAACCTGCGCTGCCGCACTTTCAAGTCCTGAGCCGTCGAGTTCTGAGGCGTCAAGATTTGTGTTGAACGGATTTCCAGTCAGGATCCATTCATCGGATGGCGACATAGTAACGGTAATGTCGGTTCCGGGTGATGTTCCGGAAGCAGAAAGGATGAAATCATCGAGCGTTTCGCTTGGTCCATCATCGTTGTCGAAGAAGAACCAGATGAATCCTTCGCCGGATGCAAGTTCATGATCCATATTATCAGGTATCTGCCAGCCTGTTGCTTCTTCGGCCTCTTCATCAAATTCTGATGGGTCAAAGTAGAAAAGATTTGGCGTGGCGTTATCAAAATCGAGCTCGGGATAGTCTTCGCTGTAAAAGTCGTTTCCGCCGGGCACACCCTGTATGAGATTTTGCTCAGCCAGAACGGAAAGTGGCGTGTTTTGAGCAGGCATACTCAGCATTCTCCAGCCGGCGTCGCCTTCAATGGCAACAGATGCCGGAGGTGCCGGCAGGGGATCAGCTTCGTTTTCGGCTAAATAGGGATAGGTTTCGAGTTCATCAATTTCCCATACCGAGCCAAAATCAAAGCCTGTAAAAGAGGCTTGTTCCATCATCTGCTGATAGCTGAGTCCGGTGCCGCCATCGGAAGTTTCCTGACGCGTGTGCGTGATATCCCAATAGCTGTCAGAGACAGTACCTTCATTTTCGTGAACGAGACCGCCGGCTTCAGTCGCATTTGCGGTAATGTGCCCGGCTGCCCATGAACGGTTTATTTCGGCATCGTCATCATTCAGTGCTACAAGCCCAGCCGCAGAGTTGGGATTGCCCGAAATAGTGCTTAATGAGTACACATCATTTAGCTGTGCATCATCAATATTTTTTCCGGCGAATCCGCCAACATTGCTTCCATCTGACTCAATATTTCCGGAAGACCATGATTCAGAAATTACGCCGCCGGATTCGTTTGAACCTGTAAATCCACCTACTTCATTAACTCCGGAAACATTACCGGCTGCGAATGAGCGAGTTATTGTGCCGGAATTTTCGCCTGTGAATCCACCAACATTAACTGATCCGATTACATCTGCATCTGACCACGAATCGCTGATTTCATGGCGATTGCTACCAACCAGGCCTCCGACTTCAGTTGTATTCGCATTGATTGTCCCGGATGCGCTTGAGTTCGTAATTACACCAACATCCGTTTGGTTGATTCCTGCTATGCCGCCAACCAGATTGTTGTTTGCGGAAATGGTAATATCGGCAGAGGAGTCCTCAATAAGGCCTCTGTTTACCGTTGAAATACCGGCTGCTCTTGCGCCAAACGGAGCCGATGCTTGTGCAACCGTACCGCTGACGTGAACATTTGAAATGGAGCCATCATTGTTGTTAACAAGTATTGAGGGCCTTCCGGCTTCAACCGAAGCCTCAGATACAGTCAGGTTCATGATATCTGCTTCTGATGCTCCGAAAAGACTTCCGTCGTTTCCATCCTCATCGGAAATAGTGAGGCCGGTAATTTCGAATCCATCGCCATCGTACTGGCCGGTGAATTCATCGCCGCCGGTTTCTCCAATTGGTTCCCAGCCGCTGCCTGCGGTGAATTCTGGAATATCCAGATCTATATCTGAAGTCTGGACGAAGTATGCGCCGTCGCTTCTGAATTCGCGAACTGCGTCCAGCATAGTGGCGTCCTCAACCTCATATGGTGATGTCTCACTACCGTCACCGTCTGCGAATGGAATGAAAAGTGCTCCAGGCGGTGGGTCCTGAGCGAAATCCTGTAAGAATGGATAGGATGTTTCTTCTCCGGTGAGAATATCCCAGTCTCTTTCAAAATCGAATCCGTCGAAAGATTCTTCGAGGCGAAGCTCCGTTTCACTGAGTCCGGTTCCGCCTTCAGATTCGCTGTTTTCTGAGGAGTTCCAGTATGAGTCGGTAATATTATCGTAAGGATCAGACTCGGAGTTTAAGCCGACAAGTCCGCCCCCGGTTCCCGTTCCGGTAGTTGTTCCTGATGCATACGAGTTCGCAACAAATGCGTTCGTACCCACTCTTCCGGCGAGTCCACCGCGTGACGAACTGGTTGCCTCTACATCGCCAGTGGCATAGCTGTTGTTGATGTGGCCTTCATTTGTTACACCTGGACTTCCGAGGTGATCGCCCACCAGGCCTCCAGTAAACTGCCCTTCAGCCTCAATATCCATGGTTGACCATGAAAAGTTTACGGTTCCTCTGAGGTTCTGGCCGATCACACCGCCAGATTGTCCTTCGGCAGAAAACAGACTTCCCTGAGATGAAATCATTTCAACAGTGGCATTCGTATTCTGGCCAATAACTCCGCCAACTTTACCGTCGCCGGAGACAAATCCTTCAACGGATATCATCGAAATATCGCCGTTATCGTTAAATCCGGCGAGAATTGCTGTTGTATCGGATGCAACTACCGAAGCACCTGTAATAGTGATATCAGTTAGCGTACCAGCGTTTTGTCCAATAAAACCTGCTACGTTATGATCCGGACGGTCGATTGTCAGATTCTGGATTTCAAATCCATTTCCGTCAAAAAATCCGTTAAATGCCGTGACCATATCACCGATGGGCATCCAGCCTTCGCCGGATGAAAAACCACCGGCTTCAAGATCAATATCATCTGTCTGGATAAATTCTGCTGATTTGTAATCTCGTACATTATCCAGTTGATCTGCTGTTGCTA
>PXAI01000284.1 GCA_003567135.1 Balneolia bacterium
GCATCTCACCGCATCTCACCGCATCTCACCGCATCTCACCGCATCTCACCGCATCTCACCGCATCTCACCGCATCTCACATTTCTCACTTTCTCACCTTCTCACATTTTTCACCTTCTCACCTTCTCACCGCATCTCACTTTCTCTACCCTACCCAAACCACGGTTTCCTCTCCGCCAGCTTCTGCATGCCGTCGAAAACGATATTGCTGTCCACTTTGGCGCTCCGCTCGATTCGTTTGGCCAGCCAGTCGGCGTCTCCGCCCGTAACCCATACCGAAGCGAGGTGGTCGTATTTGCGTACCATTCCGTTGACGGCTTCCACGAAGGCACCGGTTAATCCCCAGCGGACGCTCCGCTCGGTGTTTTTTCCCGGCCAGATTCCGGGCACGTCGCGTACGACTTCCGGCAGCGCGGGTGCGTTTTCCCTGAGGGCTTTTTCCCAGAGGCTGATTCCGGGCATGATCACTCCTCCTCTGAATATTCCGCTTTCATCCATGTAGTCGATGGTGCAGGCAGTTCCGGCGTCGATTACGATGACCGCTTTTTTTGCTTTCACGCAGGCGCCAAGGCAGGCCATGTAGCGGTCCATGCCGAGCGTTTCGGGGGTTTCGTAATCGAGGCTTTGTGTGGGGATGGATTTGTGCGTCAGCCATTCGATGTTGATGCCATCGGTTTCATCCAAAACTTTTCTGGCAGGATTAACTACGCTTATTCCCGTTACGGGCTGATTTTTCCCGAGTAAAAACCCGGCGCAGTTTTCGACATCCTGCACCGAGCCGGAATATTCGGCGTACCAGCTCTTATCCCTGAATGATTTTACCTTAATTTTTGTATTACCAATATCCAGATACAACATTGTACTTCATGAGGTTTGGACGTTAACAGAATATTCACCGCGGATTTTTGCCCGCAGAAAAATGTATGAATAGTTTATGCAGTTAGAAAATAAAATCGCCGTTATTTCAGGAGCAAGCAGCGGACTCGGTGCCGAGCTATCAAAACTACTTGTCGAAAAAGGTGCCGTTGTGTACGGTTTGGCGCGCCGCGAAGATCGCCTTCAGGAAATTCAAAATCAGCTCGGGGATAATTTCAAACCCGTCAAACTGGATGTCGCCGATCACGACGCGGTTGATTCATGGATCAAAAAAACCTTTTCGGATACGAACCGTCCCGACATTCTGGTAAATAACGCCGGCCTTGGACAGTTTGGCAACGTGGAAGATATCTCGCTTGAAGATTATCACACTATGATGCAGGTGAATCTGAACGGCGTGTTCTACCTGACACGCAATCTCGTTCCGCTGATGAAATCCAATCCTGACATCACGCATATTGTGAATATTGCGTCCGTAGCGGGACTCATCGGAAATCCGAAGATATCCGTGTACAACGCCACAAAATTCGGCCTCCGCGGGTTTTCAGAAGCACTGATGAAAGAACTGCGCTACGATGGCATCAAAGTAAGCTGCTGCTTCCCCGGCTCAATCGCCACCGAATTCTTCGCCAACGCCGGCGCAGAAACCCACCCCAACATGATGCGCGCCGAAGACGTAGCCGCAACTATCGTCCACGTAATCGAAACCCCGGATAATTTCCTGATTGATGAAATCACAATGAGGCCGCTGAACCCGAAGAAGCCGGAATAGGTTTGGATTGATTATAGAGTTATTGGCTGTTGATTATTGCAGGATTTGAAGATTTGAAAATTTGAGGATTCGATTCATCAATATCTTGAATTGGAGCGTGGTATCAGCCCAGTCTCAAATGAAACATAAAGCAAACTCGCTAACAATCGTCACCCAAAGCTGTCATCCCGCAATCAGGTTTCGGAAGGCATGTAGAAACAAATTGTTACACGATATGCAGGATGACAGCCTCGATAGGCATATGCATAGAGTTAGCGAAATTCTCTCCGTCTCTCCATCTCTCCATCTCTCCATCCCTCCGTCTCTCCATCTCCCCATCTCCCCATCTCCCCATCTCCCCATCTCCCCATCTCCCCATCTCCCCATCTCTCTTTTCCCTCTTTCCACAAAATGCATACCTGATAATTTCGTTATCTTTAAAATTCCGAATTAAAAATTCCATAACCATCCTCATACAAAATCTTGATACGCTCCCTTTTTCCATTGCTGGTTTTTTCGTTGGTTTTGCTTTCCTGCTCGTCCGCGCCGCGTGATTTGATTGATGAGGAGATGTATATCAAAATGCTGGCTGAGTTTGAGGTGGTTCGGTCTGATCTGGAATCCAGCCAGGATCCGCACAGAATTTCTATTGCGGACCGCATGAATATGGTCTTTGAGTCGTATGGAGTGAGCCGGGAGCGCTTTGAGCGGAGTCATGAGTGGTACAGTAAGGACAACGAAGCCCAAACCGTAAGGCACCGCAGGGCGCTTGACCTGATAAATGAGCTTATTGGCAAACTTAGCCCAGACGAACCTGCGAAATCCGACTCCGTAAAAGCCGTACCGGATAAGATTCAGCCGGAGGATTTATCTCCCCGATAATCCGTTTTCTATATTCCGCTATTCTCCTCTCCTTTCACTATTTTACATCGCCTGAATTTTAATCATAAACAAACTCTATGCGCTTTACAGGTTACTGCTTTTTATTTGTTTTTTTACTCCTGATCAACATTCCTGCCTCCGCTCAGGATGATCTCGCAGAGTTCAGGGGCTACCTTATTACGGCTCAGGACGACAGTCTCACCGGTTATTTTCGCTCGGGGGATGATTACGAGCGATCCTGGCTTGTACAGTTTCGCGAGGAAGGTTCAGAAACGTTTCGGAACTACCGTCCAAATCAGCTTTATAATTACCATATCAACGGAATTGGAACCTGGTACAGCGTTGCCGGATTTGTAGACGGCGAAGGCGATCTAGCCTTTATGATGAAGCTGGAAGCCCGTGGCCCGGTGAATCTCTATTCAGCAATGGTGCAGCCCGACCGGCGTATCTTTTTGGTTCGTCCACCATCCGGCACGGTAGGCACCCTGCTTGAAGATGTTTATATCGATCAACTTATCACGATTTTCGGCAATTGCGATGAAGTGCTTACCCCGTTTAACCGGGCTTACCGGAACTTTCCTTACAACACCAGGGGGATGCTTCGCGCATTCTCTAAATTCTACGACTGCGAGCGGGATGGCACCATTCTGAATCCAATGGATTTAGCCGTTCAGGATGAAGATGAGCGACGCCAGTTTAAGGTTGGTGTTTGGGCAGGCGTAAACACAGGAAATTTCAGAGTAACGGGAATCAACAACACCTACAGCGGATACGGCATTGACTATGTAACAGGTTTTACCGCAGGGTTTTATGCCGACTTCCCTCTAAATATTCAACGTCTTTATCTGCGACCGGAGATCGTATTTACAACCCGCGGTGGCGAAGCTGAAATCGAGCTGCCAAGCTTTGGGTTTCCAGAACGTGCCCGCATCGAAGCCGACTTTTATTTTGTTAACATTGCGCTTCCGTTGCGTTATGAAATCCCCATTTCGGGCAAAGGACTTTACTTCTTGGGCGGTCCACTTCTGGGGTATCTTCTGCATCATGATGCAACCGTTTTCAGGCAGTTATCCATTGGTGAAGGCGGCGAGGAAACCTCAGAGAGTGAAGATGATTTGCTGGATTTTTACGGCAACCTCAACTTCGGGTATAATTTCGGATTCGGTTTTCACATCCCCTACCGCGATTACGGCGTACGGATCGAAACGCGCTATACACGAACTCATCTGAACCTAAACGATATGGATAACGCTTACCGGACTACCGCACTTGAAGTGATGGTAGGGTTTGAGTTTTAGAGGTATTTTGATCAACATCATCAATAAACGTATTTAAAACACATTTTTAAAGATATTCCGCCTCAACCGCATTCATGAAAAAGAATAAACTCAGCAACAGAACTCCCGCTTCGAAAAAGAAATCAACGCCGACTGACGAGCAGAAGCGTCCGTGGCGCGATCC
>PXAI01000161.1 GCA_003567135.1 Balneolia bacterium
GCACCGATATTTCAGTATGCAACGTACGGTCTGGTCGGTGATCTGTTCAAGATTCTGCCACTGCTGACAGAAGAAATCCGCAAAATTAAAGCCGCCTGATCCCGGTAAAATCTGTCGTTCAGGAACCGCTGCGTTCCCTTCAATTTAACCCGAATAGTTAACGTGTATGGAAGATAAATTTGACTGTATTATAATCGGTGGCGGTATTGCAGGCCTCAGCGCCGCGATGACGCTCGCCCGAAACGACATGAAGTTCATGTTGATTGAACGAGGGGAATTCAGCGGTGCCAAGAACGTATCGGGTGGCGTGCTCTGGGGCGACGGCCTGGCGCGTCTCGTACCCAATTACTGGGAGGATGAGGAAGGCTTCGAACGGTATATCAATCACCGACGCCTCACGTTTATGGACGGCGATTCCGCATTTTCGATCGATTTCAAATCCGACAGCTTCAACGAAAAGCCCTACAAAGGCGTAATCGTTTTACGCTCTAAGTTCGATAACTGGCTTGCCGAAAAAGTTCAGGAAGCGATCGAGCAGAGTAAATATCCGGATGAGTGTTTTCTGGCGCCAAATATTCTGGTTGAGGAAGTGCTGATGGAAGACGGCAAAGCGGTCGGTATCCGAACCGGCGAAGAAAAGTTTTTTGCGGATTCCGTGATCATAGCTGAGGGTGTTAATAACCTTCTCACGCGTCAGGTCGGCCTGCAGGATAAATACGTTCCGGCGGATAACCTTGCCGTTGGCGTGAAAGAGGTTATCAAGTATGATCAGAAGGTTTTGGAGGATCGTTTTCAGCTGAACGGCCTAAGCGGGATGAGCAATGAATTTATCGGCACCGCGACGCAGGGCGTGGAAGGCGGAGGATTTTTATATACCAACCGCGATACCATTTCGTTTGGACTGGTGTTGGGAATGATCAGCCTTCGCGACAGTAAGATGAAGCCTTACGATATTCTGAACGAATTTAAGGCGCATCCCATCATTCATGATACGCTGAAAGGCGGCGAAGTGGTCGAATATTCGGCGCACGCGGTTTCAACCGGTGATATGAAGGTAATGCCGTCGGAGATTTTTTCAGGCGGCGTTCTGGTAGCCGGTGAGGCAGCAAACCTGCTAATGAACTCAGGCAAGGCCATCCAGGGAATGGATTACGCGATGCACTCCGGTGTATGCGCAGCCGAAACCATCATTGAAGCCAAAGAGAAAGGCGACTATTCCGAAGCAACGCTGAAATTATACCGCCATAAGCTGGAAGACAGTTTCGTGATGAAGGATATGCGCAACTTCCAGAACGCGGTTCATTTCCTGCACAGCGAACAAATGTTTAAAACCGTTCCTGATCTTGTTTGTGACTTTGGCAAGCAGTTTTTCACAATCAAAAACGAGCCAACACCAAAAACCACAAAGATGCTAACAGGCGCCATCAAACGCCATTCGAGCTATTGGGAACTGCTAAAATTAGGAATTAAAGGAGCGCGATCATTATGAAAAAAATGAGTATTGCTGAACGACTTGGACTGGTTAACTATCTGAATCAGGGCAAAACAGAGGCAAAACCGCACATTCTGGTAGATACCGACATCTGCAACGAAACCTGTGATCACAAAGCCACGACAAGAGTTTGTCCCGCAAACTGTTACACGCTGGATGAAGTAGGGAAAGTGCATTTTCAGTTTGAAGACTGCATCGAGTGCGGAACCTGCATGTTTGCCTGTGATAAAGGCGCCGTAACATGGGAATATCCCGATCCGGAAGTCGGCCGCGGCGTGAAGTGGAATTTCGGCTGATCTGAATCGGATCAGAGCTAAAATCATCCCCAAAAAACAAAACTGACTCGTTTTGCTGTCTGAAAATATTCTGAACTTTAATCAGAACCTTAGCCTGCCGGATGACGAACTTCCCGGCAATTTCGGGTTTATGAATCCTTTTCAGGATGATCCTCACGGACAGATAAACCGCATCACAGAGACGTTCTACCGCAAGTATTACAACGATAATCAACCCAGAAAAATCCTGCTTGGGATAAACCCCGGGAGACACGGCGCAGGCGTTACCGGAATTCCCTTTACGGATACGGAGCGACTTGAAAACGTCTGCGGAATTGATCCCGGCGGATTCAGCACATACGAGCCGTCATCCGTATTTGTCTACGCTGTAATTGACGCGTTTGGCGGGCCGGAAACCTTTTATTCATCCTTTTACGTCAACTCCCTATCCCCGCTTGGCTACACCACCGTGAACAAAAAAGGCAACACGGTCAATGCCAACTATTACGACGACAAACAGCTTCAGGAAGCCGTCGAGCCATTTATGATCGCCAAACTTCAGGAGCAAATTTCCTGGGGCCTCGATACGGATGTCTGCTACTGCCTCGGCAAAGGAAAACACTTCGCTTATTTCAACAAGCTGAATAAAAAGCACCGTTTCTTTGATAAGGTCGTTCCCCTTGAGCATCCGCGCTACGTGGTTCAGTACAAATGGAAAAAGCGGGATGAGTATATTTTGAAGTATTTGAAGTTGTTGAAAGGTGAGGGGATTTGACTTGGTGATCGTGTAGGCGATCATCTCCTTATGACGTTGTTGCTTTTTCTGCGGATGCGCTGGCAATTAAATTGTCTCGTAAACTATTTCAAAACAAACCTGTAGGTACAGGGCATGCCCTGTACCTACAGGTTGTGAATAAATTAATTCCACTACGATTGATGACACCATTTTTGTTCCAATAGATTTGGTGATAGGTAATCGGTAACTTATCGATCGACGGGGCGTACAAAACTGAATCACATTATTATCGAATTTTATGCAGATCAGATTTACAGAGTTCAGACAGGAAAATCCGCAGCGGCAGTTTATTAACGGGCTGATGGCGCTGGCTACAGGAGTTTTTACATTTGCGATACCCGAGATGCTTTTTGTGATTGTGGCCGCTTACCTCATCGCGACCGGCATAGTTTATATTGCTTTTCGCTCCTCGCCCGGCATCGGAGGAATCGCCATCATTGCCGGGCTCATTATCTACACCTATCCAAACTTCATCCCCACAACCTTTGCCGTATTTCTGCTGATCTTTGCATTCGGCACCATTCTTTCCGGCGGATTATCTTTTGTAGGCATCGTCTCGTTTATCTTTGCGCTCATTATACTGGGAACTCCGGAATTCGTAAATATCCTGATCGCGGCTTTTCTGCTGTTTTACGGGGTGACGAATATTTTGGCGTGGTGGCAGCTGGGGAAGCTGGAGAGTTAATTACTCTTTTCCAGATCACTCCCCCAACAACTCCCCAAACTCTCTGTAAAACGCCTCCCTCCGATCCACCCAGGGCAAATGCCCGGCATCTTCAATGGTAATGTGGCGGCCATCCTTCACGTGACGCAAAATTTCCGACCAAAGCGCTCCGGTCGGATCCATATAATCGCGGAGTCCGATCAGTACGCGAACGGGAGCTTCGGTTTCGGTGATGGCTTCTGAACGGGCGACCGATAAATCAGACCAGGCGGTCTGGGGTTCGTTGGCGCTGATGCGATGGAGAATATCCTCATCAAAAAAGATATTTCTGACTTTGCGCCAGTTCGTGATATCAGCGAGATGAATGCTTGCAAATTCCGCCATCTCCCGCTTTCTGCGCTCACGATCCGATAGCGCGCTGATGTTATTCAGTCCGAGTTCGGTGAGTTTATCCTGCAGGATGTCGGTTGTGATTTGCGCCTGTATGAACGCCTCGTCGTGGTAAATCCGGTTGGCGTGATCCAGATCGGGGAAAAACTGCCGGTTTGCAAAAAAGGGCGGCGATGAGATAAAAATCATCCTGTTTACCTTTTCGGGATGCATGCCCAGGTAGTCGAGCGCGATCATGGAACCGGAACCGTGCGTAATCAAGTTGAGGCTCTTCAGATTCAGCGCTGAACGGAGCGCCTCCAGATCATCCGCGAACTGACTGAAGAGAAGCGTGCTGTCGGGCGC
>PXAI01000257.1 GCA_003567135.1 Balneolia bacterium
CGCTCCGGGGTCGGTTCTGCGACTGGCTATGATCGTCGAAACCAAAAAAATCTCAAATCACTAATCGCAAATCGCCGATCTGCAATCCGGCCCCATCGGTACGCTGATAAACGGTTGTACCATCTCAGCTCGGGCCATTTTCCTACCCGTCTTTCGCATTGCTACAGACGTGCTGCTCCATCCGGAGCAAGTTCTGCGACCGGCGGTGATCTTCGAATCCGAAAAAATCACAAATCACTAATCGCACGTTCCAATTATGGCTGGGCTAAAACCACAGCTCAATTGATGGGTATGATAAACAACCGAATTCCTGAATTTTCGAATCATCAAATAATCCCCCATCTCACCATCTCACTATCTCACTATCTCACTATCTCACTATCTCACTATCTCAAGTAAACTCATCCAGTCCCGTTTTTTTGTTGGCGCCGCGGAGGATTTTGTGGGCTTCGTCGTGGGCGTCGTAGGGTTCGAGGTGCATGGTGATGATACCGTCGGTGTCGAGGGCATCGATGAGGCGACGCTCGAGCAGCGTTGCGTCGGCGTGGGCTTGTTCGAGGGTGATATCATCCGAAAAAACAAGATGCAACTCTACCCAGGTTGTGTTTCCGGAAGTGCGGTGACGCAGGTGATGCCAGTCGATGATATGGCCCGGTAGCTCTTTTTCGAGCTCTTCGCGAATGGCTCGGTCGGCTTCAGGATCGCGGGTATCCATGATCCCTTTTACAGAGAACGTCAGCAGTTTCCACGCTTCCCAGGAAATGTACGCGGCCAGTGCAAGACTCACAATAATATCAATGTAAAGCCATCCCGTATAGTGGATTATCACGAGCGCAAAAACGACTCCCCCGCTGGTCCAGACATCCGTCAGCGTGTGCTTTCCGTTACTTATGGCGATCATGCTTTTGTGCTTTCGGCCGGTTCGCAGCACGTATGTTCCGAGTGCGAGGTTGATCAGCGCAGCGCCAATCAGCATGATCATACCGGTTCCCATATTTTCGATAACGATTCCGGTAATCATGCTCTGGATCGCGTAATACACAATGGTGATGCCGGCAACGATAATAATGGCACCTTCAGCACCTACGGATAGCAGCTCAATCCTTTCATGCCCGTAGTGGTGATCTTCATCGGCGGGTTTCAGGCTGAGGTAATAACCGTACACCACAAAAGCCACGGCAAAAAAGTGTACAACCGACTCCATCGAATCAGACAGCGCCGCGGATGATCCGGTTATAAAAAAAGCGCCGATTTTAAGAGAAAGCGAGCACGCCGATACCATCAGGCTGATCAGAAGTGCGCGTTTTACGGGGTCTTTTGCTTTCATAGCTTAAATGTACACCGAATATGTGAAACAGAAAAAAGGAGCACCCTGTTAATGAGTGCTCCTTTTATTTTTAAACTCCAATCAGCGTACCAACGAGTATAAAATACAGGCCCAGGCCGGTAAAGTCCTTGATGGTAGTGATAAACGGATCGGCTCCCGGCGCATGATCAAAACCGAGTTTCAGCATAATGTAGGGAAGCAGGAACCCGAGTATGGTTGCCACTACGACCACAATGGCAAGTGAAATTCCTACAGCAAGGCCAATTTCAGGGACATTGTTCGGAATTCCCTGCCAGTAGTATGCGGTAAGTCCACCGATTACTCCCAGTGCCATTCCCATAAATGCTCCGATACTCATCTCACGACCGATATGCCGCCAGATTTTACTCGTATCAATGTGGCCAAGCGCAAGGCCGCGGGCAAATATGGTGGATGACTGAGTGCCCACATTTCCTCCCATATCCATTATAACCGGGATAAACACGGCGGCAACAAGAATAGCCTCGAGCACATCCTCGAAGAAATCTATCAGGCCGCCAACCAGAAAGCCTCCGATCAGCGTAACGAACAGGAACATAATCCGCAGCCTTACCGGATACCAGATACTTCCCTTCAGCAGTTTGGCGCTGTTGGTGATATCCTTTTCCCGCTCAGCATCTCTTTCTGCCGAAATACCAACTTTCTGGTACATCGTTGCGGTAGTATCCTCCTCAAGTACCTGCATGGCATCATCGAAGGTAACAATCCCAACCAGACGCTCTTCATCATCCACCACAGGAACCGCAATAAGATCGGACTCCTTCAGCTTCTGGGCGGTTTCATGATCGGGATCATTTGCTGATGCCTGAATAAGGTCGGTCGTCATCAGGTCGGTTATGGTACCGGTGTGATTGGCCGTAATCAGGCTCCGGAGAGAAACAGATCCGACCAGCTTCCGGTCTTTATCCACGATATAGGCATAGTAAATGGTCTCTTTGTCCGGCGCGTCAATTCGAAGCTTTTCGATCGCCTGATCAACTGACATATTCTCTTCAAGAAGCGCATAGTCGCTGGTCATAATAGCACCAGTACTGCCTTCCTCGTAGTTGGAAAGACGAATAATGTCTTCTTTTTCATTTGCAGAAACCTTTTGCATAATTTTTCTGCGCTTTTCAGGATCAAGGCCTTTCAGAAGATCAACGCGTTCATCATGCGGCATTTTCTCGATCAGTTTTTTGATCTGATCCTCATCAAGTGTTTCAAAAATGGCTGTTCTTACTTCAGTATCAAGTTGCGATACCACTTCCGTTTGGGTACGGTTTTCCAGGATGGTTACAACCTGAACTTGTTGCTGAAGCTCGAGTTCTTCAATAAACCGGGCGATAGTTGCCGGGTTCAACGGCGCTAAAAGGTAGGCTAATTCCTCTCTGTTCTGGTTATCGAGTACAGCCTTGAGATTGGTGAAATCAATGTTAGGTGGAGTCATAATCTGTCAGATTTTGAGCAGACCATGACTAGTGAGCCATGGCTGCTCAGGTTTTAAATTTTTGTATAAAAGAGAAGTTGATCCTGCGGAATGCAGGTTCGGGCTCAGGATCAGGACCTGATTCGAGCCCCGTGTTTAAATCGCTGTTTTCCATCTATTTTTATTTAGTGTTAATTACCAGAGGGAGTCCGGCGTAAATGCCACGCCTACTGTGAAGCCCGGGAAGTCGAATCCGTCTTCGAATCCGCGTCCGTACATGATGTCCATTTCGAGGAGTCCCGGAATGAGGCCAAAGCGGCCGCCAGCCTGGAATCCGAAATCATCGTTTTCAGCGAAGACTTCCGTGAGGATTGTGAATCGTTCGTGAACACCCCAATCGGCGCGCGCGCCATAAATGATGCTGGATTCCCACTCTTCACCGTTATCGGCAAAAGCAAGCCCGAGATTGAGGTGAAGCGCTGAACTTCCGTTCATAAACAGCTGGCTGTAAGGCACGTAGGTAACGAACTCCTCAAATTCTGAGCTGTCGTTAAAGCCAAAGCCGGCGAAAAGCCCAAAAGCGCGGCCCGTCTCTTCAAAATCGCCGGTAACAGCTTTTGCTTCGAGGGCGTATCCTGCAAATGAGAAATTGTCTTTTGTGTCGAACGCTAAAGCTACACCGGCTTCAAGCCAGCTTGTAACCGCGACGGCCGGTATGAATTCAGACTCAAATTCACCGTACCAGGTTTCCAGCTGAAAAGAGCGTTCGGTGGTTACAGCAGCGTCGTCAACGATAAACTGCTGGCCCTTCGCCTCGTTAAGCCCAACAAGAAGTAATGCTGCAAGCATCATTATTCCCAGTTTAATTACGAGGTTGTAATCGTAGTGTTTTTTTGTGTATCGCATGGTTAATGCTCCGTTTTTGAGACGGTCGTTCGATACATCATAGCTCTGCAAATGAGCAGAAAATCCGAATTAGAATAATTCGTGGTTTATTTCAAAGCTTATCCGGCTGGAGGGCTGCCGGATAAATCGCTGGATTGCTTACTTAAGCAATTCCACGGACCGGCAGTCATCTGACCAGCAAGCGTGTGTCATTCTGATATATGAGCTACAACTATGACTGTCGTCCATTTTTTTATTCGATTTAGGTTAAAAATTGCCTTCTGTTACTGA
>PXAI01000094.1 GCA_003567135.1 Balneolia bacterium
AAACTATCTAAACACGAATTATAAGGTGAACGTTTATAATTAAGGAGATTTACAATGTTGAGGTGCAATGCTCCATAATTCAGTGCAAAACTAAAGCCATAACGGCTGATCATGTGCTTAAACAATTTTAATAAATAGAAATTAAATATTAAAATATTTCTACTAAAAAAATTTTGGGGGCTATTTTATTGCGTTTCATTCAGTTAAGACACTGTTTTAAAGCAGCTTTGAACTTTTTTTAAATTATTCAGGACTGTAAAAAGGTAAAGACGTTTTAACTTTTCTTATTGGCTTCCCAATTTTAAACAGCATTCACTATTTTGCAATCAAAATAAAATATCGCATCAGCCTTCACCAAATTTTTCCTATGAAAGCATATACTGACCTGGTCAGCCGCGTACTCGAAAACGGAACCTTAAAACCCAACCGAACAGGAACCGACGCCATATCATCATTCGCAGAATCGTACCGCGTTGATCTGGCCGACGGGTTTCCGCTTCTTACCACCAAGAAAGTGATTTTCCGTTCGGTGGTGCTTGAGCTTCTTTGGTATCTGCGCGGTGAAAATCATATTCGTTGGCTCAGAGACGAAAAAGATTGCCACATCTGGGATGCCTGGGCTGATGAAGATGGCTACGTAGGGCCAATATACCCGGTTATGTGGCGGAAGTTTCCCTACACGGATTATGAAAATGTGGAATACGACGGTGTCGGAGCATCGTTCTCAAAAGAGCATCAGTCGCACAAAGAGTTTGACCAGATCCGGAGTGTGATTAACCAGATCAATGAAAACCCGCAGTCAAGAAGGCACGTGGTCAGCGCGTGGCACCCGGGGCTCATTAAGGATATGGCGCTTCCCCCCTGCCACCTGATGTTCATTTTCAACGTGGAAAATGGCCGCCTGAACTGTCATCTTACGCAGCGCTCTGGCGATATCGCTCTTGGCATACCATTTAATCTCGCCTGCTACTCAGCGCTTACGATGATCATCGCAAAGCAAACCGGACTCGAACCGGGCGTTTTTGCCCACACTATTGTGGATGCGCATATTTACGCAAATCACGTGGAGGGCCTGCGCGAGCAGATCAAACGCAACCCGCTGCCGCTGCCAACGCTGGAGATTGCCGGCAAGGATATAGATGAGCTTACTTTTGAGGATTTTGAGCTAAAAAACTATAATCATCATCCGCACATCCGGTTTGAAGTAGCCATTTAGTGTGACGATGCCACGGTTTATAACCATAGCAGCTCACGACCCGGATCTCGTTATCGGAAAGGACGGGGAACTCCCCTGGCGCATTCCGGAAGATTTGCGCCACTTCAAAAACACGACGATGGGTAAACCGATGCTGATGGGGCGCGGTGTGTTTGAAGAATTCAACGAAAAACCGTTGCCCGGCAGGCCCTGCTACGTGCTGACGTCCGGGAACTACAGTAATGTAACGACATTTCGTTCTATCGAAGAAGCTGTCAACTATTTCGAAAAATCAAATTATGATGAGGTTTTCATCATCGGCGGCGGACAAATCTACAAACAAACGATGGATCTGGCCGACCGGCTGATCATCACTGAGGTGCATCAATCTTACGGTGGAGATGTCTTTTTCCCTGAGTACCGGCATGAGGTTGGGAAAACCTGGCAAGAGATTGAACGGGAAGATCATGATGGGTTTTCTTTTGTGACGTATGAGAGGGGTTGAATCGCTGCGCGATTTAGTTTTGAGTGATGAGTGTTGAGTGTTGAGTGTTGAGTGTTTCGATAAAGATATATATTACAATTTCTTATCGTATTTTTTGAGTGAATTTACTCTGTGACTTTAAGTGTTTACACGTTAGCTGGACGTAGTTTTTAAGTTTGCAGGATGATGCACTTTGGAAACTCATCGGATTGATTTGAGTGGTTTGACTGTTGTTGGTTAGAGGAGTTCGGCTGATGTGATGTTTTTTTGAGAAACGATTTTCTGCAATTATGTCATAAGATTTTGGTGATTGTGCTAAAGTGCCAGCGGGCATTCAATTTGTCCTGATAAAACTGACGAATTGGTAGAAGCACACTTTTTGGTTCCGATGTTGCCATTATATCAGCCAAATTACGAAGCCGGACAAGATCACATTAATAGTTACAACCTTTTCAATTTTAGTTTTGACGGCTGAAATCAAATATCAGAGATTATGATTAATAAAAAGAGTATTGACGAAATTTTAGATATGAACGCCAACGAGCTGGACGATTTTGAGCAGGCGATTCCGCTTTTGTCAGAGGAAGAAGAGCGCAAACTGAGCGAGTCAGAAGTCCCCGGCGTGTTGCCCGTTTTGCCGCTGAAAAACACCGTTTTATTTCCGGGAGTCGTTATCCCCATAACCGTTGGGCGCGACCGCTCGCTTGCGCTGGTGAAAAAAGCGTATGAAAGCGATAAAATCATCGGCATCGTTACGCAGAAGGATCAGGAACAGGAAGATCCCGCGCCGAAAGATTTGTACCAGATTGGTACGGTAGCGCAGATTCTGAAGCTGATCAAAATGCCCGACGGCAGTAAAAGCATCGTTATTCAGGGAAAGAGCGTCTTCATAATAAATGAGATGGTCGAGACCGAGCCGTTTTTCAAGGCTGATATCGAGCAGTTCAAAAACGTGCAGGACATGCAGGGCATGGAACTTGATGCCGCGATGCGATCCGTAAAGGAAACCGCCTCTCAGATTGTGAACCTCTCCCCGAATATTCCTTCGGAGGCCGGCGTTGCGATCAACAACATCAAAAGCCCGACCTTCCTGCTGAATTTTATTTCTTCCAACCTGAATGTATCCATTAAGGAGAAGCAGGAAATTCTGGAAGAGCAGGTTTTCTCGAAGCGGCTCGAAAAAGTGATTGCGCATCTGAAGAAAGAACTTCAGGTTCTGAACCTGAGCGAGGAAATCCGCAGTAAGGTGAAGTCGGATATTGATGACCAGCAGCGTGATTTTTACCTGAGACAGCAGCTCAAAGCGATTCAGGAGGCGCTTGGCGAAGATTCTGAACAGCAGGATGTGGCCAAACTACGCGAAAAAGCCGAGAAAAAGAAAAAGAGCTACCCCGAGCATGTCTGGAAAGCGCTCACCAAAGAACTTGACCGGCTCGCCCGCACGCCGGCTCAGGCACCAAACCATGGCGTGATTCTCAACTATGTGGAGACCATCATTGATCTTCCATGGAACAAGTTTACGAAGGATAAGCTTGATCTCACCAAGGCACGCGAAATCCTCGACGAAGACCACTACGGACTTGAAAAAGTTAAAAAGCGCATCATTGAATATCTGGCTGTGCTGAAGCTGAAAAAAGATATGAAGGCGCCGATTCTCTGTTTCTATGGCCCTCCGGGCGTTGGTAAGACTTCTCTCGGAAAATCTATCGCCCGTTCCATCAACAGAGAATTCGCAAGAATAAGTCTGGGCGGATTACGCGATGAGGCGGAAATTCGTGGTCACCGCAGAACGTATATTGGCGCGCTGCCCGGCCGCATTATCCAGAATATCAAAAAAGCCGGATCGGGAAATCCCGTAATGATGCTGGATGAGATCGATAAAGTAGGATCAGATTTTCGGGGTGACCCAACTTCTGCCCTGCTCGAAGTACTCGATCCTGAGCAGAATGACTCATTCTATGATAACTACCTGGAACTCGAATACGACCTAAGCAAGGTTCTCTTCATTGCCACCGCAAACTCACTGGAAACCATTCCGGCGGCACTGCGCGACAGGATGGAGATTATTCCAATTAGCGGCTATACTCTGGAAGAAAAGACAGAAATTGCCAAAAAATATCTGATCCCAAATCAAATTGAGGAGAACGGCCTTAAGGAAGATCAGATCATCCTGGATGATGACGCGGTCAAAACGGTTATTGAAAATTACACCCGAGAGTCAGGTGTACGAAATCTGAATCGGGAGATCGGGTCGGTCTGCAGAAATGTGGCAACGCGCATCGCCAAAGAAGAAATAGAGAAGGCGGATATCAAGCCGGCAGATGTTGAAGAAATTCTCGGAAAACGAAAGTTTTTCAGCGATGTGGCCGAGCGCACAACTGTCCCCGGCGTGGCAACAGGACTGGCGTGGACACCCTACGGCGGAGATATTCTCTTTATCGAAGCGAGCGTATCCAAAGGGTCCGGCAAGGTGAGCATTACGGGTCAGCTTGGCGATGTGATGAAAGAATCGGCTTCGCTGGCGCTTTCTTATCTCAAGACAAAATCTGAAGAGCTCGAAATACCTGATGCCGCGTTTAAAGAGTGGGATCTGCACATCCACGTGCCTGCCGGATCGGTTCCAAAAGACGGGCCGAGCGCCGGAGTATCACTCTTATCCGCCATTACCTCAATCTTTACCCAAAGAAAGGTAAAAAGCACCGTGGCAATGACCGGAGAAATCACGCTTCGCGGAGCTGTTCTTCCCGTTGGCGGGATAAAAGAGAAGGTTCTTGCTGCAAAAAGAGCCGGAATTAAAACGGTACTTCTTCCCAAAAAGAACGAAAAAGATGTGGAAGAAATCGAATCAGATGTCATTGAGGGTCTTGAATTTACCTATCTGGAAAGAATGGATGACCTGCTCGACATCGTGCTCGAAAAAGAAGCTGTTAATATTCCATCCGAAAAATTTTCAAAAAAAAGTGATGAAAAAACGAACGGACAGGAAAAGAATGCAGTTATGGAGGGTGAATCTAATAAGTAGTTAAAACATGCTCTTATTGGTACATTGAAGGATACAAAGCACATATAAAGGCTTCAGGCTGAATAACCTGAAGCCTTTTTTTATTTCCAAAAACTACATCAGGCTGCGTTACCTAATCCCTTAACTGAAAGTGCGCAAATCAGATAACCGCCTGCGGCTATCAGCAAAACAATAGAGAATCCGTACAGAAGTGCTGCCATCGTTGCGATTGCCGTAGCTGAAACGGACATAAAGCTGTCGATTCCGCAGGCCCAGGGAATATGTGAATCATCCGCCTGCTGTAACCTTCTGAGCCCCAGCGGAAACATCATTCCCATAAAAAATGCCGGTATGCCGAGTATAACTATCGCCAGAAATATGCCGGCTGCGATGTGCAGATTCATGATAAAGCTGAATACCCACGAGAGCATTAGAATGTAGGTAATAATTATTCCCGCAATGACGCAGGCAAGCGCACGGATATTTCCGGATACAGGCTTCAGAAATTTACTGTAATAACTTCCGGCTCCGGACGCGATCAAAATCACGGAAATTACGAGCGCGGCAGAGTAAACAGGCTGGCCAAGAGTTAGAATAAACTGCTGGATCAGGGAAATTTCAAAAAACATGAACCCGAAGCCGGTTCCTGCGAAATAGAAAAAGGTATTCCTCCTTTTCCCTTTCTCCCATGAAATTTTCATCAGCGGCAGCAGTATAAGCAGAAGAGATACCAGAATGATCTGAAACATTGTTACAAAAGCGAGCATAAAGCCAAGTTCAACGTAAGGCAGCTGGCTGATCCCGTATTCATCCAGCAGTTCAGAAAGCGATCCCGGAGTTACAAAAGCCGCGAAAAATGGCCGGTTATCGGTCGCCGGCCTGATATCGAAAAAGTACTCGTTTTGAAATGCATCAAAATCCCCGGAGAAAACCTGATCAACCTGTGCAAAGAAAGAATCGTCTTCGGGGATATTAAATCTTTTTCGTTCATGGTCTTCAATATCCGGCAGTAATAGCGGATCATAACCATATATTTGAGAATATTCTCTGATATTTGATATCTCATCCTTCGTAAACGGACTCTTACTCAGGATAAGCGTCATCGTGCCCCAGCTTCTTACTGCGGCTACGTGATCTGACGGCTCCAGCTCTTTTGCCTCAAGCAGATTTCGCCAGGTTGCCAGGAGTTTCAAAACATAACGGGGCGGAAAATCAGCCCAGACTGTAGTCGCAATTATCCCTTCATCACTCAGACGATCCCACATTTTTTCAAAAGCCTGTGAAGTCAGCTCAAACCGCTCATCCATCGAGCCCACACCGGATGTGCCGCCAAATGACCCCAAAACCGGGGTAATGATTAAGTCAGGATTCTGTCCGCGATATCGGGATAAAAATCTGCGGGGATGATCCTTCCATAAACTCAGGCCGGGATGATTCAGCAGCTGTCCCGCCGTTTCGGATGCTTCTCTTTTTAATACATCCAGCGCATGGCGATTTGACTCAACCATAATCACCCTTTCAGCCCCTTTCGAAAGCGCGTGAGAGGCACTCATTCCCGTTCCCGCACCCAGCACGGCTACCAACTCAGGCGTTCTGATTTCAAACGGAAGCGATCTTGTCGTATAATCCAGAATATGCTCTCCCGGTTCGAATACACCAGAAATGGTACCAAAATAGTGCCCGTTGTTGTACATCACCGGATAGACCGGAGGCTCCCCGATCCGGGTCATACTTAAGGACGGCGCAAATCTCAGCGCGGGCGCTTCCAGAATCTGAACTTTCCCGTACGGACTAAACGACTCATGGACAATTTCGGCATCCGGCAGATTCAGAGCCTTGCTGATATCTTTATACTCAGACGGCTCCGGCAAAACCGGAACAAATACCGATCCGATGCAGATGAATACTGTCAGGGCGAAGGAAGACCGGAACAACCTTCCCGGGGGAAGAATAATTAACGCGGATGCGGCCATCATCAGGGCGAAGAAACCGGGCATCAGCTCAAGCGGGATAACCCATAGTAACAGAACCGAAATTCCTGAGCCGACTCCCGAGCCAATCATGTTGGCAAAATAAAGGCTTCCGATTTCTTTGGTGTACACAAAAAACGCCAGCGTGATGCTCAGTCCGGCGAAGAAAAACGGAAGTGCCCAGATCAGATACAGCGTAAGCAACCGCTGCACCTGCTCCCAATCCATGAAGAGTAAAAAAACGTCGAAGTTGCCCGTACGGCTGGCAAACCATGCCGAGAGCGCCATCGAAACGGAAGCCAGCAGAAATCCGGCGGGAATTATGGTGCGATGGTTTTCCTTCAGACGGTCTTTGAACAAAACCAAAAACGTGCCGGCCGTACCGAAACCGAGCATCGCCATTGAAATAACCATATAGGCGAAATGATGCCACTGTGCCACGGAAAGCATCTGCATCATCACCAGCTGAAAACCCAGCACCGCAACTGACGAGAGCGCAAGCGCGGCCGCTACCTTAAAAACCGGCGATGCGCCTGAAAAAGCTTTAAATAACTTCAGAAGTTGTCCGGACATCGATTATTCGGCGCGCGTGAAAGGGACAAACCGCACCGGCATGAGGCTTCGCGAGGTAACCTCACGGCCGCTTTTTTCCACGAGCATCAGGTTTTGAACCTGGAAAGGCGAACCAACCGGAATAATCATCCTGCCGCCATCTTTTAGCTGATCAATCAGCGGTGGCGGGATATGATCTGCGGCGGCTGTAACAACAATCGCATCAAACGGAGCGTGTACTTCCCAGCCGTAATAGCCATCGGCATGCTTGACCTCCACATTCTCGTAGCCGCTTTTACGCAGATTGCCTTCGCCCCACCCGGCAAGTTCAGGCACAATCTCAATCGTGTAAACCTCATCCGTAAACTCCGCCAGAACGGCCGCCTGAAAACCGGAGCCCGTACCAATTTCAAGAACGCGCATGCCCTCCTCGGGGCGAATAATTTCCGTCATATACGCCACGATGTACGGCTGCGAAATGGTCTGTCCGTGCCCGATCGGAATCGGGTTATCGCTGTATGCCCGGCGCTGATCGCGTTCCCGCACAAAGTTGTGGCGCGGCACGTTGCGCATTGCGTTCAGCGTGAGTTCATCCGAAACACCTCTGGCCTCAATCTGATTTTCTACCATCTGAATGCGCTGCTGCTGAAACCGGTCGTTATCCTGAGCTTCAGACAGGATAGGCAGGATGATTATCAGTGTGAGTAAAAAGAATTTCCGGAGCATAGTTGACAATCGGTTTGTTTGAATTCATTTGGCTTAGCACACTAACGTGATGAGCCGTTTTATAATCTGTATAAAAGGGACGATTTCTGCAAATGCTAAGCAAAAGAGATTAATATCCGGGATGGGATTCTCAACGATTGGATTGAAATCCACCGTTATCGATAGGATTTCAGACTTTAAGGACAGATCATAACAAAGGTTAGCATCGGTAGCTTGCTTGATCTTATCTCTGCCTTTTTAATTGACCACCGGTTTATCAAGTTTATTCATCCGGAACAGAACCCACGCGGCTGAGAAGAGAACCAGAATTCCCGTCAGGATTATGGCAAACTCAGTATCGTAGATGTCAGCAATCAGGCCGGAGAAAATGGCGCCAAATGCGTATCCGCCGTCTCTCCAGAGGCGGAATACTCCGATACTTTCTGCTCTGTCCACAGGGTGCGTCAGGTCTGCCACCGCGGCGAGAAATGTTGGATAAACCATGGCTGTTCCCGTTCCGAGTAACGCCGCTATCACAATAAAAGCCGCGTAGTGATCCAGAAACGGGAAAATCAGCAGGCTTATCCCCTGAACCAGCATTCCGGCCCACAGCATTTTCTTTCGCCCGGTGTAGTCAGAAAGTTTCCCGGTGATGATTTGCAGTAATCCCCAAAAAGCGGGATAAATTGCTACAACGGCACCAATCTGAGTCAGGCTAAGCCCGGACGCAATCAGAAAAATTGGGAACACGCCCCAGGCCATTCCGTCTTTGAAGTTAGTCATCATTCCCGCCAGCGAAACGGCCTGCAAATTTTTGTCGCCAAGGCTTACTTCATAAAAGAGATTCTTTTTCGACTGATTTTTTGAAGATTTCCCGGCCTCAAATTCCACAAATGGCGCTGTATCCTTAACAAATAATATGCTGGAAACCAGTCCGGCCACGGCCAGTACAATTCCCAGATAAAACGGATACGGACGCAAACCCACCTCAGCGGCAATCCAGCCGGTAAGAAACGCCACAATAGCAACCGCAAGGTATCCCGCAAATTCGTTCAACCCCATCGCGATGCCGCGATCTTTCTCGCTGGCAAGATCGATTTTCATGATCACGTTAGCAGACCAGGCCAGTCCCTGATTGATACCCAGAAACAGATTCGCCACGATGACCCAGTTCCAGTCGGGCGCGTACATCAGAATAAACGGTACCGGAAGGCCGAACAGCCAGCCGGCTACCAGCATTTTTTTACGGCCGTAGGACTGCGCAAATCTCCCCGCAAAGTAGTTTGCCACGGCCTTCGTAATTCCAAAAACCACGATAAACGAAAAAATGGCAGAACGAGCCGCAATGCCGAAATCAGTTTCGGCGATTTCTGGTAAAATGGTTCGCTCCAGGCCAACCATGCCTCCCACGAAAGCATTGATCAACACTAAAAGTGAGAACTGTTTCCAGTTTTTTCTCAGTCCCGTTTCGTGCTTCATATTTTGCTCTGGCCTTGCCGTAATAATTCAGTTAAATAAAGTAGAATCATGATTCATCAATATAACTTCAGGTAAGACAACACCTGTGAATAGTAAATATACGCAATGATCACATCAATCAATAAATTTGTTGAATGTATAAATTCTCCATATTTTAACCCGAAACAAACTTATTACGAGTTGGTTCAGGCTGCCATTTTACGCCACCAAAAGCGTGATTAAGGCAGAATTTGATCCTTTAAATTATTACAAAAATCGTACTACCATGAAAAATATTACTTTACAAACCATTTTGGTTCTTATTGCTGCGGTGACGCTAAGTGCGTTTTCCGCCGCCGGAAGTTTACAGGCGCAAATCGTTAATCCGCCGGATTCCGGCTATCCTTCTTACTCGGTCGGAGGTTTTATTCAACAGCAGTTTATTGTGGATGAAACCGAGAACTCAGCCACTCGCTTTGCCACGCACCGGGCAAGAATTGGTATTCAGGGCAACGTAACCGAAAACATCCGCGTAAATTTTGTCGGGGGATTTGTTGAACCTCCGCAGGCTACTCCGCGACTTGTTAATGCTTTTGTGGATTTCAATATTCATCCACTTTTCAATATCCGCACAGGTCAGTTTCTGGTTCCGTTTGGACTGGAAGGGCCGGAGGTAATCACGTTTAACCCTACCATTGAGCGCTCAACGGCAATTCGCAGGCTCAACACCTTTACGATGTTCAGGGATGTGGGCGTGCAGGTGAGCGGTTCCGACTCCGGATTCAGCTACGCGGTAGCTCTGGTGAATGGCTCCGGCGCCAACAATGCGGAACAGATTGAGCCGAAAGATATCATGGGCCGTATCGGATATCAGCTGACGGAATGCCTGAATATCGGGGTATCCGGCCATTACGGAAACTATCAGCCCGATCCTTCTGTGGATAATAACGAAGCAAGATACCGCTTTGGAGCGGATCTCAGCTTCAACATGGCGCCCTTCTTCCTGAGGGGCGAATACATTTTCCGTCAGGATGAGCGGCCTTCTGCGGATGCACTGAACATGCAGGGATTCTATGCCCTGGCCGGCTACAATATTACAGACCAGATCCAGGGAATCGTGCGGTTCGAATATTACGATCCGAACACCGATGCTTCCGATAATGAACTGACCATCGTTACGCTAGGCGCCAATTACCAGTTCATGGGTAATACGCGAATCTCCGCAAATTATGAGATCCGCGATGACCAGCTCAATCCGGCGCTGAAAAACGTGTTTACTTTGCAAATGCAGGTTGCGCTCTGATCATTTCTTTCAGCAACAAATTTAGCGGCATATTCTTTTCAGGGTATGCCGCTTTTTTTTGCACATCCCGCAGCCCTGTTGTAGAGACGCGATGCATCGTACCCTGCGGTAGAGACGCGGAGCATCGCATCCCTGTTGTAGAGACGCGACGCATTGCGTCTCTACAACAGGGATGCCGATTTTTTTAGCTATTCCCAAAAATCAAATATCATCGCTCAATATTTTTATTGATTATTATTTTAAAACTCCATACATTCAATATAGTTATTGAATGATAAACGTAAACGGAGTTTTAATTATGGAAAAAACAATCCTTGTACTTGGCGGCGGCATCGGAGGAATCCGGACAGCACGTGAACTGAACAAATTAATCGGGAATGAAGATGAGGTCACGCTTGCAAAAATTCTCGTATTCGAAAAAGAGAAAACAAGCCTGTTTGCGCCATCCCTCACAAAACTGATGGTCGGCCAGCGCGATTCTGTGCAAATTCAGGATGATCTGACCAACATCGAGCTTGGCGGTATCGAAGTGGTTCACGGGGAAGTCGAAGCAGTTGATCCCGAAAACGTAACCGTGACATCCGGCGGCACCGAATACAAAGGTGATTACATGGTCGTATCTTTAGGTACCGAGCAGCACGATATTCACAATCTGAGCAAAGCAGGACACAATTTCTATACGGCCGAAGGCGCTTCTGCTTTTTACGATCAGCTTAAAACATTTAGTGGTGGAAAGATTGCGATCGTCGTATCCTCACTTCCCTATAAATCCCCGGTCGCACCTTACGAAGCGGCTATGCTGACCGACCAGTATCTGAGAGAAAACGGCCTTCGGGATAAAACCGAACTTGCCATTTACACGCCTGAGTCAATGCCGATGCCGTTTGCCGGCGATAAAGTTTCTGAACATATCAGATCGCTGATGAAGGAAAAGGGCATCACCTATCATTCCGGTCACGAACTGACCCGTACCGATGAAAATACGCTTTATTTTAAGGATGAAAACGGCAATGAAGTCGGCGCAGAGTTAGACTTGATGGCTTACACCCCGGATCACCGCTGCCCGACTGTCATTCAAAAAAGCGGCCTTGCCGGAAAATCAGGCTGGGTGGATGTAAACGCAGCCACGCTGCAAACATCCTACGAAAACGTATATGCTATCGGGGATATCACCCGAATTCCGCTCAGCGAACGCGATAATCTTCCCAAAGCAGGCGTATTTGCGCAGTATCAGGCCTTGACGGTTGCTAACAATATTGTAAGGCAAATTCACGGGAAAGATCCTGACAAAGTTTTTACCGCACAGGGCAAATATATCCTCTATCAGGGTAATGGTAAGGCCTCACGCGTTGGCGGAGATTTCTACTCATCCAACCTCGATCTCAAGGAAACCAGCGCGATCAACCACTGGATGAAAACCCTTCAGGAAAAAGCCTGGTTTGCCAGTCATTTCTAAGCCCGGCTAAAGAAAGAATTTTAAGTAACACAGAACAAATTAATCAGAAATAGTCATGAATAAGTTATTAACAGCTTTCATTTTTACCGCGATGCTTGGCTGGGTTGCCAGTATCATTCTTACGGCCATCCACTTCTGGACCATCCCCCTGATTCCCGAATCAGCGGATCTTCGCGGCCCGATGCTCGTCATTACCAGCGACTGGGCATATATCGGATCCATCCCCCTTGCCCTGATCGGCGCCATTTATTACATCGTGATGATTGCGCTCGGTTCGGTCTGGCTCTCAACAAAAAATAAAACCGTTGAGATGATCCTTCTGCCAATCACCTTCATAGGATTTTTGGCATCATTGGGATTCGTTTACCTGCAGTTTTTTGTAATCAACGCGATCTGCCCGTTTTGCATGATGTCGGCGCTGGCTACTACCATTTTGCTCGTCATTGAGCTGGTTGTAAAGTACAAAGGCGGCGCATCCACCGCACCAATGTTACCTGAAGGCAGAGTATGGGCGATTGTATTCATCGTAACTGCGCTTCTGACCCTATTTGCGATGTGGAGCCTTACCATCCTGCCGCTTCCGGTACCGGGCGCCTGATCTTAAATCCATCTGCCGGTGTGGCTTAAATCAACACCGGCAGATTCTGATCCCTGCTAATAATCGGGACAGGTTTAGAACGACTTCAGAACTTTAAAGTCAGCCGTTAAAACACGAACATTTTACCCTTCAGTTTTTCATGGAACATTCAAACGACTCAAAAAAGCCAGATTCAGCAACGAATCCTGAATCCGAAAAGAAACAAAAGAACGGTATTTCGAGAAGACAGGCGCTTAAATACATTGGCTACGGAACCGGTGCAATTGCCGTTGGCGGTACCGGAGGTTTTTACGGCTACCGGCGCAGTCTTCAGGTCAGCTCAGCCGAAGCGGATCTTGTCCGGAAAGTAAAGTTTGTGGTTGCAGGCGGAAGCATTGGCGGATTAACGGTAGCGGCCAGGCTTATGCGCGCCGTACCCGGTGCCGATATCACCGTCATTGAGCCCCGCGAAATACATCATTATCAGCCGGGATATACGCTGGTCGGCGCTGGCGTTTACAATAAAGAGGATGTGCTCTTCGATCAGAAATCGCTCTTTTTGCCTGGCGTAAAATGGGTGAAAGATTACGTTGAGGCATTTGAACCTGAGGATAACCGCGTGATTACCCGCAGCGGTGAAGCTATACCCTACGATTATCTTGTGGTCGGCCTTGGCGTGGTAACAAACATGGATTCGGTCGAAAATTTACGTGAAGCGCTTGAAACACCTCACGTAGCCAACATTTATAATCTTGAGACAGCTGAAAAATTCAGGCGTCTTGCCGATCGGTTCGAAGGCGGCAAAGCAGTGTTTACCTATCCCCCGGGATACGTAAAGTGCGGCGGCGCTCCCCAGAAAATTTCGTGGCTCAGCGAAGATCTCTGGCGCGGAAAAGGAATCCGCGATAAGGTAGATGTTCATTTTTATACCGAGCGCCACACCGTCTTCCCCGCCATCCCAAAAGTTGATGACGTGGTCCGGCCACTGGTTGAAGAACGTGGTTTGCTGAATCATTTTCATCACACGCTGAAAGCGATTGACACCTCAACCAGAACCGCCATCTTTGAGGAGAAAACAGAAAACGGCAGCGTCAGGGAAGTTCGCCAGCGTTATGATCTGCTGCATCCGATGCCCTCTTTCCACACGCCGAAACCCCTCCGCGAAGGCCCGCTTACACGTGAAGGAATCGGGGGACAGTTTTCTGCAGACCGACATACGCTTCAACACACCAAGTATCCGAATGTTTTTGGTGTTGGGGATAATGCCGCAACCGGAGCTGCAAAAACGGCCGCAACTATCCGTAAACAGGCACCTGTTATAGTTGGAAACATGATTGATATGATTGTGGGCCGGGATATGCAGAACAAGTATAATGGCGAATCAGGATGTCCGCTGTTGACACGCTACGGACGGTGCATTATGACCGAATTTGACTTCGACCGAAATCTACAGAACGAATGGTTCTATCAGTCGACCCGCGAAACCCGCATCTGGTGGGATTTCAAGGTGCACGGGCTAAAGAGGCTTTATCGTCATGTGATGATTAACGGGTATGTGTAGGCCTGAATATCAGGTTCTGAATTTTTAAAGAGGTAGAGGATTGTTGACTTTTTATGTGGATACGCCGGCAATCTCACAACCGTAAAACATGTAATATCAGTCCTGTAGGTACAGGGTATGCCCTGTACCTACAGGACCGGAAATTAGTTCATGTACTAAGCAACAAGGCAGTTGCAACAAATCCACACATTCAATTTTTTTGCAGAATATAATTATTGAATTGTCTATTATTGTCTCAAATATCAAACCCGATCAAACCGAATTTCTTTCATAATGAAAACCCGCGATTTTAAGTCCAGTCTTTACAAAGAACTTGCAACCGTAACGAAGGCACTGAGTAATCCGCACCGGCTTGAAATTCTGGATCTGCTTTCGCAGGGATCGTTTCCGGTGGAGTATATCGCCAGCCAGACCAATATGCCGATAGCCAATGCGTCGCAGCATCTTCAGGTTTTAAAAAATTCCGGCCTGGTGGAAACGCGTCGGGACGGGAAGTACATCTATTATCAGATGTATGATGATCAGGTTTTTGATACGTGGATGGCTATGCGTCAGCTTGGGTTTTCCCGGAACGAGCAAATTCACTCGCTGCTTACAAGTTTCAGAAAAGAGAGGGATCAGCTGGATCAGATCAGCAGTGATGAGCTGCTCCGGAAAATAGATAACAACGAAATTTATCTGATTGATGTAAGGCCGGAAGACGAATACAAACTCGGCCACATTAAAGACGCTGATTCCAAACCATACCGTCAGTTGTTGAAGAGCATGGAAGATTTACCCAAAGACCGCGAAATAGTAGCCTATTGTCGCGGACCGCTTTGTATGATGGCGGATGAGGCCGTTCTGCATCTCCGAAAAAAAGGATTTCGCGCCTATCGGCTTGAGAACGGGTATACCGACTGGGTTTCGGAGAACAAGCCGGTGGTGAAGGGGGATTGAGGAAATTTCGATTCTGATGCGGTTCTCTTGACAAATATCAAGAAAATTTTCTGAGATTTATCAATGCCTAACCTGTTGCAGGGCTGTAATTTGTGGATGTTCAAAAAACCTAAACACAAATTATACTGATTATGAATACTGCAACACAAACACTCTGGAAAATTGACCCGACTCACTCTGAAGTTCAGTTCAAAGTGAAGCATCTTGTTATTTCAACCGTAACCGGCAGCTTTGGCACATTTGACGGCCAGATTGAAGCTGAAGGCGAAAATTTCGAAAACGCAAAAGCTTCTTTCACCGCAGATATCGACAGCATTTCTACGAACAACAAAGATCGTGATGCGCACCTTAAGTCAGACGACTTTTTCAGCGCAGAGAAATATCCACAGCTGAAGTTCGAATCTACCCGTTTTGAAAAAACCGGTGATGGCGAATACAAAGTAACCGGAAATATGACCATCCGCGACATCACCAAAGAAGTTACGCTTGATGTCGTTCACGGCGGAACCGTGGGCGATCCTTATGGACAAACCAAGTCTGGTTTCGAGATCAACGGTGCCATCAACCGGAAAGATTTCGGACTCACCTGGAGTGCCGTTACCGAAGCTGGAAACGTCGTTGTCGGCGATCAGGTTAAACTACTTCTTAACGTGCAATTTACCCAACAGTAAACAAAAATTCGTTTCTCCCCGGGCGGTCATTCTTCATGAATGCCCGCTTTTTTTATTTTACCGTTTAGATGTACTTTTAGCTGACAGAATTTCAACTAATTGTACAGCCATGTTTGAGCAACTGAAAGCTGCTTTTGAAAGACACGTTTCGCTAACCGATGATGAATGGGAGCGTTGTAAAAACAGTTTTCGCCCGCGGAGAATGCTCAAACGGCAGTTTCTTCTTCAGGAAGGAGATCTATGTCGTGAACTCGCTTTTGTGGAAAAAGGGGCGCTCTACTCCTATTCTGTTGATTCATCAGGAAATAAGCATGTAATCCGCTTTGCGTTTGATGGCTGGTGGATGGCCGATTTGCACAGCTTTTTTACCGAAAAGCCCACGCGGCTGAATATTGAACTGCTTGAAAACAGCGAGCTGCTGTTGCTCACGAAACAAAATCATGAAAAGCTGCTGGAAGAAATTCCTTTATACGAACGCTATCATCATAACCTGGTTCAGAATGCGTATATCGCCATTCACCAGAGAGTTGAAAACGCGCTGGGATTAACCGCCGAAGAGAAATACGAGCGGCTGCTTGAACAAAATCCCGAATTCCTGAACC
>PXAI01000179.1 GCA_003567135.1 Balneolia bacterium
ACGTCTCTACCTGGAATCCTCTGGCACTTCCACTCAATACCACGACACCACCGATCGGTGAACCGATCTTCGCAATAGGTGACCCCCTTGGACTTCGAGGTACCGTGTCAAACGGTATTATAAGCGCCACTGGTCGTGTCTTCCGTGGCAACCGGTTTCACCAGTTCACCGCTCCTATTTCTCCCGGCAACAGCGGTGGCCCGATCATTAACCGTGCGGGTGAAGTTCTCGGAATCTCGACCTTTCGGTACACCGAGGGGCAGAACATTAACTTCGCCATTCCGGCCGATGTCGTTGCCGACAGGCTTTCTTTTGAGTCGAATGTCGCCTCCATTCCCATGCTGCAGTCCGGCCGTTTCGATGCGCAACACGCCCAGACCCAGCCCCCGGATTTAACGGATGATGATGATACTCCTCCGCCGCAGGGCCAGCCCACAGCCCGCGTAGCCCCGACCTGGTCGTTCCGGGACGTTTTACCCATCGATTCGCTGCAATCGGCCTTCGGCGAACCAGTAGAAGAGTGGGGTGTCAACTTCGCACTTGGGTACAGCATTCCAATAGAGCGGCTGTGAATGGAGCATGTTACGCCACACCTGTACACAACAAGTCAGTCTGTAATCATCTACTCGGGGTTGCCATCATCTACCAAACCTCGCGGTACTCCCGAAAGTCATCATAGCCGCATGTGTTACGGCGAGCATTAATCCGACGTTCCCATTGGCGACGGCAAGATCTTTTCGCGAAGCCAATGCGATGCTTCAATTGGATCTCCCCGACGGATCAAGCCCCGGATTTGCACGATCGTTTCCTCACACATAAACTGCTCAAGACTTCGTAAGAACTGAACGCTCGCATTAATGGCTCCTGCCCCGTCCTCTCGATATGGGTACTGATCCATTGAGTACCAACCCGTATATCCCGTCTCTCGCAGCCAGTAAAGCATCTCGATGTACTCGACCAAGTGTACACTCCCGACAATCATGTCGTCATCCCAGTAGCGATAGTTATCATTAAAATGCATATGAAAGAGCTTATTACCCCGCTCCTGCAAGATAACGATTGACTCGGAAACATTTTCGTAGGCATAGAGCGCGTGTCCGACGTCAATACAGACCCCAACGTTGTCCAGCCCGGTGTCTTCGGCTACCAGTAACGTGTCAGCCGCTCTCGCCAGGAAGGAATGTGTACGCGGCTCCTTCGGCTTATACTCAAGGGCAAACTTGATCATAGGAAATTGGCTCGCTACCTCTTTCACTCCGTCGGTAAACCAGCGGCGTTCCTGCCGAAAGTCAGACTGAAGTGAATAATCATACCCATCCTGGCCAGGCCAGATATTAAGAAGAGGGCAACCCATTTCGAGGGCAATCTGTGCAGCTTCGACTGCAGCCTCAATAGCCTGCTTGCGTACTGAAGAGTCCTTCGCAGCAAAGCTGCCGTTTGCCCAACGTTTCTGGCTAAAAAGGTCCGGGATGATGGAGACACAGGTCAGACCATTCTGAGCCAGAATCTCCTTCATTCGGCTGGAGTTCTCGGGAGTAATATCCCAAGACCCGACAAGCTCGATTCCGCTGACACCTTCGATGGTCGCCGCGGCCATTATCATTTCTTCCTTAGGGGGCTGTACCTTGTATCCTGTTGAGAGAAACCGATCATTCGTGTTTCCCAAGTTTCCAAGAATAACCGAATATCTAATTGAAGTACTCACTTAACATATCCTTCCTTTTTCGAGCGGTCTGTAAGAATAGGTGACTACGACCAGCTTATCGTCAATCGCAAACCCTAATGCAGCCGTCTATTAGCCATCGACACTATCCTCGTGTACAACATCCACTAAATCTGGGTTTCCCCCAGAAAAATGCTTTAGGATTACAATCGGATCAGATAGCGACCGGTTTTTAATCTCGATGCCCTCCGTGGCAGCAATCTCGCTCACGAAGTATTCATCTGAGGTTAACGAGCCGAAGCGAATTAGCGCCGGCGTTTCGATATCCCATTGACCGAACAGGCCGTGTCCTTGAACGACGCACATACCATACGCAGCCGAGTCTCGGATGGTTACTGTTGTTCCAGGGAAGACCGTTAGCTCCTTCGCCGAGAAGTGCGGCGACTTGTAGCATATCCAGTTCTCCTCATATCCCTCCCGATGCATTTCCTCTGTGTCCCGGACTGGACGTGGCATCATAAAGTGGCGTGTGGAGAAATCCGGTTTCACGTTCAAGTCCCAGTCGATTACCTCGACGAGATACTCGAAATCTCCCATTTTTTCGGGCGGTGAATTCTTCCACAATAACTCGTCATCGATGACCGCATCATTCACTACGGACTCGTACATTGCGAACACATCCGATGCAACCTGGGGCTCATACGTACACAGGCTACCAGGAGCGTGGAGCAGACCTGGCGGAACATCCCAACCCGTGCCGGGTTGTAGTTTATAGGCGAGTGATAATTCGGTAATTCGGTTATCGCCGTTCTTGAAACCCATGAGAGCAGTCTTAACCATGTCTTTGGTGACGCCGGGCTGAAGGCCAAAAAAAGTATAAGGGAACGCTCCGCCGTGATTATTGAGCTGAGGAGGAAAATAGTACGCTTCCGGTTTACCCGATTCTCCCACCAACGCTGCGTGCTCGTCTCTATGGTGAATGTGAAAAGGCAAGGGCCCTTTGTTGTCGAAGAACTTCGAGTAAATGGGCCATCGACCAGACTCGTTCCATGTTCGTTCTCCAATCAGATCCCCTTTCAGCACGTCAACAGCGTCACGAAGCAAAAAACGTTCGGTGTGAGATCGGTCTTGATAAACGCCGAAACTAAGGCCTTCGAATGGCTCCGTTAATGGCCCGTTGTCAGCAACTGTCGTGGAAGACAACCACCGTTCATCGATGCCTCCTCGGATACCTCCGAGGGCATAGTAGTCGTTCGGATGTAGCTTGATTCGGCGGCCTGGCACGCAGAAAGATCTAGGCACCCAAGTAGGTGCCAAGCGCAATACCCCTTTTCCACTTTCAATAGCGTGTTCGATCAGTGACTTGTCCATGAATTTCTCCTATCGACTACATGTGATTTCTATTGCAGCGTACGTTTCAATACGTTCGACAGAGTACCGAATACGGCCACTCTCCCGCGATACAGGAACGGTCATGCCGGTGAGAAGGTTTCGTGCCCTCGGCTCCCCGTCCCATGGAATACGAAGCTCAAACTGAGCGTTGTGTACAGGAACCGGCGGCAGTTGGCTCTGAAAGTTGACGGTGTGAACAATGCTTCGATTCAGGACAGCATCATCGAACACGGTGACTTCCACGCATCCCGGAGCGTCAGTGACAACCGAAGAACGAGGTGCTTTTGCATACTCAAGTAACGCTAGCACTACATCAGAATCGTATGATAAGTCCGGTAATGCAGAACAGTAGATAACTCTTCCTTCTCCATATTCGTTCAGAACAACAGCCGGATTGTTGGTATCGCGTCCCGGCGGATTACTGTGAATGGATGAATAGAGCGAGCGGTCTGAAGGATCGTTGAACGGTAGCGTTAGATATCCTAGAGTGGAAGCTGTGTCATGAACCTTCAAGCACAGTTGCTGGCCATTGATGCCGACAGGATTCGTCGCACTGTAAGGAATGAACAGATCCTCGTTCCCATCTGCTGGACGTATATAGGTAAACTGCTCGTCAGTGTATCCCTCAAGTGAAACACCCAACAGTGACGCCATTCTGCCATCCGTTCGCGGTCGTCCGTATCTATTCATTGTAGCTATCTCGCCTGCTGCGAAAAGGACGCCTCCAGACGACACATAATGACGAAGTGCCTCAATCTCAACGTCGTCCAAGTATGCCGCGTTGGCAAGCAACACAACCGAGTAATCCCCCAGATGTACTAACGCGTTGCGCAAGACCACTCCGTACGGTATATGGTGACTCATAAGCATTTTCGAACACGCCAGTACACTTTGGGCATGCTCGGAGGGGTGATCAACGAATATAGCATCAGCCGAAAAGGGGTTATTGGCACCGCTGCCAGGCAAGATGGTTTCGGCTTTGGCGTGAAGAGGAACTCTGGACTCCATACTCATGTACACGCCGTACTCACGACGCATTATCGGATTACCTTTACACAAGACCGGCTCAAGTTCCGAGATTTTCGAGTAAATCGGATTCATATTCTCGTATACCCGTTCGTCGAGTGTGCCGTCTGGATTCATTGCGTCGATGAACAGGAAGCCACCACCGTTCGCGATGGCGCTCATAGCTTGTAGCTCAAGCTCGCTTGAGGACTTCGTGGTGGTATGGAAGCGCAAGTCGGGGCAGCGTGACGTCATGTATTCGAATGGAAGATTCGTACTTAGTGTGTAGAATACTTTCGAAGAAAATGAGTGCCGTAATGAGTCGCCGTACAAGTCAGCCGACATGAAGTCTCCAGCTTTCGCAAGCTCGACACATCCACAGAGCTTCCAGTTCGATAGAAAAGCGTTTCCTTGATGCGCGACGGTAAGGTGACAATCAGCATTCTTGACTAAACCTGAGGCGAACTCACCGAAATCGCTGATCCAGCGTTCGCGAGTCCTCTGAAAGTGGACCCAGTCTTCGTTTCGCCAGTCGATAACTGTTGGAATTTCCCTATCACATTCGTTCTTGTAACGCTTCTGACACGAGTAGCACGCACAAATTTCGGGCCAGAAGGTCATGTCGAACCATACACCCACGAAACTATACCTGTTCAACAATTCGCTGACTTGTGCTTCTACGAAGGTGCGATACTCAGGATTGTTTGGGCAGCATATGCCATAACGTCGATTGCGAAGCCCGAAAAGGGATTCACCACTATAAGACACTTGTCGCCAGCTCTCGTGCTTTTCTGCTTCAATAGAGTTAAAAATCAGTGAGTAGTAGAGTTCCACATCGATATCTGCACTCTGCAGTTTGTCGATGAGGTCTCTCAGGAAGTCTTGGCCCGCTAATGACGGGTGTACGGTGCCTGACATCGTTGGCCAGTAGCAGTATCCAACATGTGAGTTGGCGTAAACCAGAGCCGTTTTAACTCGAGACGTAACCAGGTTCCGAACGTATTCGTTTGAGTCGAGTTTCGACAGGAACCGGCTGTCCCATCCGTGAATATGCATGTCAATCAGGTTTCTACGGAGCGATTTCTGGTACCACTTCTTCATGATACGACTACCTTCTTAATATATCGCAAACGAATATATCGTTTGCGAACAAGTATGGCACGTATTCGGCACATGTCAAGAACGAACATCCGCCTGCATCAAATGTAACGAGTGAATGATAGTCCATGTCGAATCGAACTGGAGGCGTTTCAGAATTGGCTCTCTTCTGACCATCGGGTGGACTGTCTGCAATGGGAATTCCGATCTACGCTGATGTGACGCAATTCATCCTTGACATCGAAGCAATCAATGGTAAAGTAATAACGATCTATAAAGAACAAATCGATATAGAACAAAAAACGGAGATTGTATGGCTGTGATGTCAGTTGGATCGAGCGAAATCTACTACGAGTTACACGGTGCCGGTCCATTAGCTGTTTTTATCAGCGGATTAGGCTCTGACCACTCCGCCTGGTGTCCGGTCATAAGCGAACTGCGGTCCTCGTTTTCCTGCCTGGTCTACGATAACCGTGGCATCGGCAAGTCGTCTCTCGGGCTTGGCGAACGAAACTACTCTATCGAGCTCCTTGCGGACGATCTGAGGGATCTTCTCGATGTAGTTGGGGCCGAACGCGCGCACATCGTTGGCCAATCGATGGGCGGAACCGTCGCCCAGGCCTTCGCTCTTGCTTATCCCGACCGTGTTGCATCGTTGGGGTTACACGTGACGTGGGCTCGTCTTAGGCCACGTCTTCGACTGATCTTCCAGGAACAACTCTACTATTCGAGAATCATGGATCTACCTGATGTTGTTAGGCTGTTGGGGCCGTTGGTCTGGTCGGAGTATACACTTGAACATCGACAAGAGATGATCATGGAGCTTAGAAAGAATCGTCCGGCGACGATTGTCTCCCCGGACGTATACGAGCGGCAAACTCATGCGTGTCTTCAGTTCGACGCTCTCGAGTCCCTGAGCGAGTTAAATGTACCTACGCTAGTAACAGCGGCGTCGGAAGATCTTCTCGTGCCGGTAGAGTACGCCACCGAGATTGCGCGGGCAATTGAAGGCAGTCAGTATCACATCTTTGAACGATGTGGACACGCGGTTACCCTGGAACGAGTGGAAGAATTCGTTTCGGTTGTTCACGAATTCATCCAGTCCGCACCTATAGGCAGGCAAAAATGTTCGTAGAGTTATTTATCGATGGTCTATCCGTTGGGTCTATATATGCTCTGGTCTCAGTCGGGCTGGTGCTGGTCTTTCAGTCCACCCGCGCTTTGAACTTCAGTCATGGTGATTTCATGATGATAAGCACTTTTGTCGCATACGCATTAGTCGTGCAGTTTGGAGTGCCATTCCTGTTCGCAATTCCTGTTGTTCTTGGATTCTCGGCGCTATTAGGTGTCGTGGTAGAGCGTTTCGTTATAAGGCGGCTTATGTCCGGCTCGATGCCGGCGATCATTATGGCGACCCTGGGAATCGGGTATATGTTGCAGGGGACAGCATCGACAATCTGGACAGATGATATCTTTGCGTTTCCAAGACTATTTCCCGGTAGATTCGTCAATATCGCCGGTGTTCGGGTTACTCCTCAAAGTATTGGGGTTGTAGTCACCACCATCCTTGTCATGGCAACGTTACATCTCTTCCTGACCAGAACAAAGCTTGGGACTGGTTTTCGCGCACTCACTCAGAATCGTACGGCTGCCGCACTTATGGGTGTACCAATCACCAGAATGTATGCACTTGCCTGGGCTATTGGTGGCGTGCTGGCCGCAATAGCAGGTGTGTTACTTGCACCGACGCTATTCTTAAGCACAGGTATGAGCGAAATCACGTTTACGGCAATCATGTGTGCGATTATCGGTGGGTTTGGCAAAATCTATGGTGCGATAATCGGCGGGTATCTGGTTGGTATCTTCTCGTCGATTCTTCCGCTTTACATCCCCTCCGACCTCCAGGCAATTATCCCTTTTGTCTTGCTCATGGTTGTTCTGTTCATTCGCCCGACCGGTATACTTGGTGTCAAAACGATTAAGAAGGTGTAGGAAAAATATGTACAGAGAAAGAGAGCGTCGTGTCTGGACTGGTAAGCTCTGGTGGCTGGCGGGAGTAGCTGTTGCATTTGTCTTCCCGCTCATCCTGTCTCAGTATTATCTGTTTGTGTTGGCAAACATCATCATAATGGCGATCGTAGCTCAGGGTCTCAACACTATGATTGGCTGGGGGGCTGTCTTCTCGTTCGGTCAACCGGGTTTTATGGCTTTCGGTGCATATTTCGGAGCTATTCTGGCAAGGGAGTTACCGTTCCTGCCGTTTCCGATTGTGATCATTCTTACGGCGATCGCATCGGCGCTGCTGGGTCTCCTTATCGGATATCCATGTCTGCGATTGCGAGGTTTCTTTCTGGCGATGGCTACTTTCGGTTTCTCAAGCTCCATATTTGTTCTCATAAACTTTCTGCGAAGCCTGACCGGTGGTAATGAAGGGATGTATGCTCCACCTCCGGCGATAGGAGGCATCTCCTTCGCGAACACCACGAATATCTTTTTCATCGTTTTCCTGATTGGTTTACTGATTCAGTTCGGAGTTTCTAATATCAATCGATCTCGCACCGGAAGAGCCTGGAGGGCAATTCGAGACGGTGAAATTCCAGCGGCCTCAATGGGTATTAACATCGCCAAGGAGAAGATCAAGCTGTTTATCCTTGGGTCCGTTCTGGCAGGAGTTGGAGGGGTCCTTTATTCGTATCTGATTGGTTATCTGCAATCTGATTTCTTCTCCATCATGGGCCTATCATTCTTTCTGATTCTCGTTTCAGGAGGCATTGGTACAGTCTGGGGGCCAATCATAGGAAGTTTCATTTTCATGATGATACCTCAAGTATTTGGTGGAATGTTCAGTCAATCGATGAACCTTGTATATGGTGTGATACTAATCGGCTTTGTCAGTCTTGCTCCCGGGGGAGTCTACCAGATTCTTGGGAAGTTACAGTCGGTTGTAAGGCGGGGAGTCTAGCGATGGATATGCAACCGACCGTACCCGCACTCCAGCTTTCCGGTGTAGCGATTAGTTTCGGTGGTATCAAAGCGCTGGATGGCATTAGTCTCGATGTGAATCCCAAGGAAATCTATGCGATTATCGGACCGAACGGCGCAGGAAAGACGACAGCGTTCAACATCATCGGTGGGGTGTATCAAGCAAAAGCCGGTAGGATCTTTTTTAATGGGGCTGATATTACACGGCTGCAGCCTCATGCTATCGCACGTTTGGGCATGGGACGCACTTTTCAGAATTTAGAACTTTTTTCTAGAATGACTGTCAAAGAAAACTTGATGGCGGCTAAACACATCCATACACGGACTCGTTTTTGGAGCGAAATCGTCGGGACCCGCGGTGTCCGAAGTGAAGAAGAACAAGCGGCCGAAGATGTCCAGAACATCATGTCGTTTCTCGATATCGAGAAGTATGCTGACGCCTCTGTAGAAGATCTGGGCTTCCCTGTTCAAAAGCGCATCGAGCTTGGGCGTGCCCTCGCATTGCGACCGTCACTTATTCTACTTGATGAACCAGCCGCTGGGTTGAACTTCGTCGAGACGCGAGATTTGTCGGAAACGATAATGGCGATCCGCAATGATCTTGGTCTGACTGTTCTATTGATCGAGCATGATATGTCAATGGTCATGTCAATCTCCGATCGAATTACGGTGCTCGACCACGGCGAGGTTATCGCGTGTGGTGCACCGGAAGAAGTTCAAGCAAATCCGAAAGTTATTGAAGCCTATCTCGGAAAGCGGAGATCATATGCTGAAACTTAATTCCATCTCGTGTTTCTACGGAAAGGTTCAGGCAATACGCGATGTGTCGATCGAAGTGCCTCAGGGATCCTTAGTTTCGATCATCGGCTCGAACGGTGCAGGGAAATCGACGATCCTGAAAACAATATCCGGGTTGCTACATCCTCGAAGCGGCACGATTCATTTCCGCGAGAAAGAGATTACGCTGACGAAACCCGAAGAAATCGTTCGACTCGGTATCATTCATGTTCCCGAAGGGCGACTTGTCTTTCCCGAGCTTACCGTGCGCGAGAACTTGCGAATGGGGGCCTATTGTCGGAGCGATAAAAACGAAGTTCGGAGGGATGAAGAGCGAATGCTCGAAACGTTTCCCATATTGAACCAACGTGAGAAGCAAGTCGCTGCAACACTGAGTGGTGGTGAGCAGCAGATGCTCGCAATCGCCAGGGGCCTAATGGCAAGTCCTGCCATTTTGCTTTTGGACGAACCATCGCTCGGCTTAGCTCCTGTTATCACGGAAAGGGTGTATTCCTTTTTGGCAGAATTGAAGAACCGGGGCACAACTATTCTGCTTGTCGAACAAAACGCGATGATGGCACTTGAGTTATCCGATTACGCGTATGTGTTGGAGACTGGATCGGTCTCCATAAAAGGAACCGGATCTGAACTATTGAGTAATGATGATGTGCGAAATCTCTATCTGGGCATCAAGGTTGATGTTACAAGTGTTAACGATACTATTGAACGGGACTACCTCGGTGGCCAAAAAGACGCAACCTCAAAATAGAAATGTCCAACAGGGGTAAGGAGGCAGGTATGGATTAGAGATCAATCAAGCCAGGCCGCGTCCATAGTTGTCGCCTAAAAAAGATCGAGGCGGTGGAATTCGTACGAAAAAAAGGAGAAATACACAATGAGGTATTCGTTAAGAAACGTATTGGTTGGCATGCTGGTTGCCATATTCTGTGGATCATTCGCATTCGGTGCAGGTGGTGCGGAGGACACATCCCCAGGGGTTTCCGATGACGAGATCGTGTTTGGCTATACAATGCCCATGTCCGGTCCCGTGGGGTTTATCGGGAATCAAACCCTCGACGCAGTGAGGGCCGAGTTCAATCGCGTCAATGATGAAGGCGGAGTTCACGGCCGTAACCTCCGGGTGATTGCGTACGACAGCGGAATGGACGTTTCGCAGGCCGTGGCCAATTATCGGCGGTTGATAAACGAAGACCGGGTATTCGCTCTGCTGTTCGGGTTTGGTTCGTTCGTGCGTCCTGCATATCCCTTGATCGAACAGAACCGGATTCCGTGGTTCTTTCCGATGGCTCCTCCGGAAGACATGATGTTTCCCGCGCGCAGATATCTATTCAGCATGTTTCCTACTACTGCGACTCAGGTAACTACAATAGCTCATTGGTTAGGAGCGGATGCAGACTTCGAAAGAATCGCTATCGTCTACGGCGATAGTGCTAGCGGACAAACAGGGCGCGAGCGCTTCCTGTTGGAAGCAGAAGAGCGAGGGCTCAATGTGGTGGCTCAGGAAGCAATGGTTGAAACCTCCGCATCAGCAGCATCGCAGATCGCGTCCATACGGCGGCAGAATCCCGATCTGGTTCTGATTGTTGGTATGACCATGCAACCTGCGGCTGTCATCATCCGTGAGATTCGTCGAGTCGGCTTAGAGACCGACATAATGCTCGGTATGCCCATCAGTAACAGCGTCTTACTGAACCTGATAGCGGACGAGGAACCCGAAGGAATTTATGGCTCTTATTGGGGTGACGTACAATACGAACCGCAGTTTGATAGCCTTGGTACCCCGGAAATGCAGGCTATGGCAGAGACCATAATCAGATATTACCCTGAATACGGACAGCCGGGTTCAAACATCGGTGGTAACGTCGAACACGGGTTGAGCGTACGGTTCTTAGTAGACGCTTTAGAAGAAGCAGGCCCGGAACTGACACGGGAGCGATTAATCGAAGTATTCGAGAGTTATGATGCTGTTCCCACCGGTAAGGGAAGCCTTGCTAGCTTTTCACCGACCCGGCGGGAAGGCGTCGCTGGTGGAGTTATTATGCAGGTCCAGGACGGCTGGTGGACACCGATCAGTGATTTTATTGACATTGACCTTCCAGAGTAAGGTCTTTCGATAGCCTGTTTACTGGCTATATTAAACAAACTGGCCGGAGGCCCGTAAGACGCGGTTGCAGCTTACCAACTTCGGCCAGTACCACATCCATAGTAACTCGTTAGTAACTCAGAACACGGCGGACGAAACCCGCAGCATAGGGTTAGGAAGGGTCGCTTTGCACGGGTACAACTCTTTAGGAGTCTTTAGGAGCTCTACATGGTAAACGGGAAACGGCTGAAGGCACGAGCGAACTGGATATGGACGAATCGTATGTTACCGCAGAAAGTCTCGCCAATCGTCCGAGGACGACGAGATCTCCTTGAAGATACCAATCGATTTGTGCGATTTCGGTTTTCGTTCATCTTGAATGACGATGCGAAATTCTGTGAGCCGCTTCTGGTCTCTGCAGATGGGAGATACCATCTCTATCTGGATGGGGACCTCATAGGGCGGGGCCCCGGCCGTTCGCATTTCCAGCGACATCATGTTGACTCATACGATCTGCAAAACAGAACGGTATGTAAAGGAACCCATACGGTTTCGGCGTTGGTACATAGTTATGGGCACAGTACGTCTTGGTATCAGCTTCCAGGTGAGGAGCAGACAACCGTATTCGGCTGTGGAGGGTTCTTTCTCCAGGGCGCTATTGGGGACGAACAGATTGATTCTGGTGTGTCATGGAAATGTGCGGAGGCAAACGAATGGTCCAGAGAATCGCCATTAGGCGGGACAGGATTCATGGAATATGTTGTTCTGCCAGCCCGTGAGGATGGGTGGAAGCTTCCCGCATATGACGACTCTTTGTGGGAGCAATCTCAGGAACTGAGAATCCGCCAGAGCGGGAGGACGGATGCAGTTCCGTTTCCGCAGATGGTCGTTTCTGTTACTAAGCGACTTGAGGAGCGGGAAGTTCGTCCGAAAGAAATTTTGGATCATAGTGATCGCGTAACCGTCGTATTCTCTGAGTTGGTGGTCGGACGAGCGAAATTCGTTATCGAAACGGCTTGCGCCATAACTGTTATTATCCGTTTGGCTGAACGGATGTCGTCTGATGGTCACATACACGTGGCCCCGGAGGTACCGGGAATATCGGCGAACATCGAACACAGGTTTACGCTGTCTGTAGGCGAGAACTCGTTCGCCTTGTTCGAGCCAGCCGGTTTTCGATGCCTGGAGGTGTCAGGCGAGACATCTGACTGCTGTGATATGCCCTGGTTTTCCTTACGCGACGTTGCGGTCGATGCAATCTCGTATCCTGTAGAAGACTGTGGGGCATTTTCGTGTGACGATTCGCGCTTGGTAGACATTTGGGACGCCGGAGCGAGAACCGTGCACAAGTGTATTATGGATGCATACGTTGATTGCCCAACCCGTGAGCAGCGAACATGGGTTGGCGACGTCTATGTTTCGGCTCTCGTCGGCTACCGAGCCTTGGGGGTGACCGAACCTGCGCTTAAGTATCTGCACGATGTTGCCATGACTCAGCGAGCTGATGGAATGGTGTTGATGGCCGCGGCCTGTGATCTTGCTGATCATGAATATTCGTTTATACCCGATTTTGCTTTGCTATGGGTACTTGCGTGGCACCAGTACATGCTTCATACCGGCGATCTTAGCGTGTTGCATTCGTTAGGCCCAAGTATTCTGAAATTACTTGCCTGGTTTGAGCCGTATCTTAACGACGATGGACTACTCGAGGACGTAACAGGATGGGTATTTTTCGAGTGGGCTGATCCGCTGGAGCGCACAGGAGTTCTCTCCGGTCTAAATGCTCTCTATGCTGCTGCGCTCCGAGTTACCACCGAATGGATCTCTGATGCTGCCTTACCGGACTGGAGAGCGGTAGCGGCGGCTGTCAATGCGAGCTTCTGGGATGATGATCGAGGCGCGTATCTGGACAGTCTAAATGGTCAGGTGATCAGCCAGCAAACCAATAGCTTGATTCTGTTTTTTGGTCTTGCACCGGAGCATCGTTCGGAGAGAGTCATTACAGCGATCACTGACCCGGCAACTCTTGCTATTACTCGAGTATGGGGATGGGACGAAACCGAACGACCGTTTGACGCGGGAAGAAACGTAGTAGCGGCGCAGCCGTTCTACGCACACTTTCTACATGGTGCTCTTTACCAAACAAAGCGGGCAGGACTACTTTATGGTTCCCTTCTCCGGTGGCATGCGATGCTATCGGAATTTGATACTTTCTGGGAGTCCTGGGATCTGACATCCATCTCAAGTACCTGTCATGGTTTCTCGGCGACACCTACCTACGATCTTTCGGCGTATCTTTTGGGTGTTACTCCCGTTGAGCCAGGTTTCCGGACAACACGAGTCTCGCCATTGGTCCCTCCCGGTGTCAATCGTATAAACGGTGATGTGCCGACCCCATTGGGTATTCTTTCCGTCGTGATAGAGATTCAGGATGATGGATGCGAACTAACGATACGTGTTCCCAGTGGTATGAGAGTTCTGGTTGCCGAGAGGTCTTACACAGGGGGAGAGAACGGATCTGAAATCAAGGTGCCCTATGCGTCCCCGTGGTCGTGATGTCCGTGGTCTTGTACTGGTTGCTCTACTGGGATCTTTGCAGGGATCTACATTAGTCGTGTCCCGGTTCAGTCTCGGTCAGTTTACACCTCTGTGGTATACCGCTTTACGATTTCTTCTGGCAGGCATAGTTCTTGTTCCGGTGGCTATTACTTCGGGGCAGATGGCAAGACGTTTTTCGTGGAGATCTCTTCTTATTGGAGCTTTCGTTGGAGTTGTTGGTACAGCACTTCCTTTCGGTGCGTACGTTTCTTCGCTACAGTACCAGTCCAGTGGTGTTACAGCACTTCTGTTGACGATCAGTCCAATGATTACTCTGATATTGTCCGTTTTACTGGTTCCAGATGAATCGCTCACGTCTCGAGCCGTACTAGGGACAATTATTGGGCTTGGCGGAGCGGTTCTGTTGGTTGCTTTTCGAGAGACTGGGCTCGACATTGAGACAGGTGATTATCGTGGTTATGTGTTGGTTGGTGCGGGAATAGTCGGGATGGCAATCGGATCTATCGTAATCAAGACGTGCCTATCAAAGGAGGGTGTCAGAACGGTTGCCGCTGTGCGATCGGTTATTGCCGCGGCAACGCTGATAGTTGTTGCCTCGGCTACAGGAGAACTTGACCTGGATCTGATCGAAACATCCGGTTGGCTTGCACTATTATACGCCACAGGTGCAGGCACTCTCGGAACTGTATTGTTACAAGTAAAGGTAGTTGGAACCTATGGCCCGTCGAAAGCTGCGGAGTCGGAATATGTAACGCCTCTCGCGGCTTCTATTCTGGGCTTAGTCTTTCTGGGCGAAGTCATCACCATGCCCATGATAGTGGGGATGATTCTGATCTTCTCGGGTTTGCACATTCTGAGCAAGAGTACGCAGAAGTCGTCGTTTACGGACGAACCCGCTACGGAGAGTGAAATTAAGGCGCCCGAGGTACTCGCGGATCAATTGTAGCGATGGCGGCACTTGGCCGGAAATCGCCCGACGTCAGATTGAAAAAGGAAGGGAGAGATATGATCGAAGACATGTATTTTTATGATTCCCATGCTCATGAAGAAGGTCTTCTCAGTTCAGTAGCCGGATTCGAGAATTGTCCCAGGGACATTCCAATTGCCGATTTTCGTCATCACGGTATTGATTTGACCGTGCTCTGTGCCGTCGGAGATCCGCGTTCATTTGGCCTTGAGGAGAATTCGCTTTCGTTTGTCGAAATGCATATTGAGAGAATCAAGCAGTTTGCGACTGCAGGGGATGCCGTCCTCGTTACAAGCTTTCGAGAGTTAGAAGATGCCCGCGAAAACGAGAGGACCGCCTATTTTCTTGGTATCGAAGGCTGCGATTTTGTTGGTGCAGATTTGGGTATGTTGGATCATCTATATAACCTTGGTGTCAGGTTTCTAGGACCGGTACACTTCTCCGAAAACCAGTTTGGATCAATAGGTATGGGTTTGAGCGGAGAGGTGCCTGCGGACAATGGGCTGACAGCTCTTGGAAAAGAGTTTGTAACAACAGCACAAGACCATGGAATGATTATCGACTTGTCTCATGCGTCCGATGGAATGATCGTCGATACGTGTAAGATCACTAGAATACCATCGTTCTGTTCCCACTCCGGATTGAGGAGCTATTTTCATTCCCCTCGTTTTATCGGCCAGGAGGCTGCGCAAGCGCTCAAAGACACCGGTGGCCTGCTTGGATTGTGGAATTGCAGATTCGGATCTATTGGTCCGGAAACAATCGATGATTCCGCAGAAATGATACTGGCAGCAGCAGATGAGTTCGGGTCGGATCGGATAGCTATAGGATCTGACACGAACGCGGCACCTGGGTACCCAGCGGGATACGGTGGTATCGTAGACATGAAGAATCTGGTTCACGTTCTGAAACAGAAAGGCTATCCCACTCGCGAGTTGGCAGGATTCCTAGGCGGTAACCTCCTAGAGTTCCTGAAACGCGCTGGAATCTGATGATCCCTTCTATGAGTTTCTTAAAAACTGTGTGGTATACGAGAGGCCATCTGTGCCGTGAGTGATCGAATACTGTATCAGTCGGAACTGCCGTTTTCCAAGACTCGTTGTCCCTGTAGTACCAGCTTTTCATATGCCTTTTGATATGGCGCAGCATTCATTTCATTTTTGTCGGTTATAGCTTCACGGAGTGTAAAGAGAAACTCGTAAACGTGTTGGAAATCGAATGACGAGGAAGAGTCAATCACTGCGATTCTGCGTAATGACTCGTGTTGTATTGATCGAGCGATTCGGAGGCCTTTTTCGGTTATTTTTAGATGTATCACCCTTCTATCTGAAGTGCTTCGAAAACGTTCAATAAGACCTTTTCGGTGCAGTTTATCGATTAAGGCGCTAATTGAGTGTCGTTCTAACCCCAAGATGTATGAGAGTTCGGTGGCAATTACATCGTTTCCCGAAGAGTTGGCGTAGCTCAGCATCAGCAAAATAATGTACTGGGAATGGTTGATTCTATGGGGACGCAGAAGATCGGAAATCGACTTCTTAACTAAGTTTAGACATTGTTCAGCAAGAAAATGGAATTTCTGCACCTGAAGGTACGATTCGATTACTTCGTCGTCTAATGGTTTGCTCATGAAGACTCCAGATGGTAACGGGTGCATTTTGTTCGTTAACGAACAATAAGTAAAACTAACCGTAGCACCGAAGGATACCAAGGTCAAGTGATCACTGTAATCTTGTCAAGACTCAATTAAAATGTTGTCAAGACTCAATTAAAATGTCACCCCCAAGCGGGGAATATAGCTTGACAGAACACACCTTCTGCTGGGGTACAGCATTCCCTTGGATCGCCTGCGCCTGTGAGCGCAGCCGGGTGTGCTTTTTTCGATCGGCCGCGG
>PXAI01000001.1 GCA_003567135.1 Balneolia bacterium
ATTCCCGGCTTCTCACATTTCGCTTTAAGGGAAAAAACGGGGATCTCGTAAGAAGATGCGCCGAAACGTTTACCCGGATCGCGCAAGCCTGCAACGCAGAAAACTATCCCATCCTCGGACCATCGCCGGACGTGATCGAACGGATCAAACAGGAATTCAGGTGGGTTACGATGATCAAGATGCATCCGCGCGCTAACGCATCTCACATTGAAAAATACGTGGATTACATCTTTGAGAATTGGGAAAACTCGAAGCCGGAGGGATCATCTGCCATCCGGATTACGGTTGCGCATGAGATGATTTAGTCGGTACGGCTATTGTAGAGACGCGATGCATCGCGTCTCTACAATAGCCGTACGCAACCGTTTACGTTTTCACCATTAGCTTACCAGCAAAAGTTACTGGTGAATAATCCGGGCTAAATCAGAATGATGCCCTTCGCTCCATCAGCACCATATCCTGCCATTCGTTTTTGTATTTCGCGATTTTCTCACGAACGCCAACTATTCTGAATCCCGCCTTTTTGTGCATTTGTATACTGATTTCATTTTTTGCAAAAATCACCGCCTGCAGCATATAAAACCCATTTTCGGATGCCTGACGGATTAGCTCATTGAGAAGATGTGATCCAAACTTTTTGCCGCGATATTTTTCTGAAATATAGACGCTCACTTCGGCAACTGCGGAATATACGTTTCGCCGGGATGTCGGGGACAGCGCCGCCCAGCCTGCTATTTCGGTTCCGGCTTCGAGGATAATCCTGCACGTTTGATGATGCGTCTCATTCCAGAAATCCCATTCCGGCGGATTTTCCTCAAGCGATGCCATTCCTGTATTCATCCCTTCGATGAAAATACTGCGTACTTCCGGCCAGTCAGATGGCTTCATCGGGCGGAAGGAGAGGTTTCCAGCTGCGTACATCAGAACGCGAGCTCAGGTTGTGCTGAGGATTTTCTCCACGACATCCTCAATCAGATAAAATCCTGATGGCTGATCGGTAATCCAGAGTCCGGCTTTAAGTGCACCGGCGGCAAACCCGTCGCGGTTTCTGGCTTTGTGACTGATCTCGATGTCATCCCACTCAGAATTAATCCGGATGGAGTGTTCGCCGTAAACGCCGCCAATTCGCTGGCTGGTAAGCCTGAAAACTTCGGGATCTACTTTTTTCTGCTCCGGAATCCCGTAGCCGGTTTTTCGGTAGCGCGAATTTTTACCTAAAAACGATTTTGCAAGGGTAATGGCGGTTCCGCTGGGCGCGTCCGCTTTTTCGGTGTGATGAATTTCGTTTAGCGCGGCGTGAAACAGGTCGCTGCTTCCAAAAAGTTTACCGGCCTGAGCCGCCAGTTTGATAAAAAGCTGAACGCCCAGACTGAAGTTTGATCCGTACAAAAGCTTGCCGGAATGCTCTTTCACCAGATTTTCCGCCCAGCCCGAATCATCATGCCAGCCTGTGGTGCCAACAACTACCGGAATACCGAGCTGCAGACAGCGCAAAATATTCGTTTTTACCGCAGAAGGATGGCTAAAATCAATGGCGACATCAATCTTCCCAAAATTCTCTTTTGTGATGCCCGATCCGTTCTGATTGTTGTGCTCACCGAGAATCAGCACAGGATCGAGTCCGGCTTCGGGCGCCATTTCCTTAATTCGGGTGCCCATTTTACCGTCGCCTATGATTGCCAGTTTTTTCATGATGTGTAGCTAACCGTTTCGTGAACCGGAAAAAACGTATCATGCAGCGACTGCACGGCGTCGATTGCTTCGTCATTTTCTACGACTACAGACAAATTGCTGTCGCTGCTTCCCTGTGAAATCATTCGGATTGGAAATTCTGCGAGTGCGGAAAATGCCTGAGCAGCCACGCCTTTGGTTTTCATCATATCACGCCCAACCAGCGAAATCAGCGCCTGATCGTAATACACATTTACGGTGCCAATCTCTTCCAGCTCTTTCACTACACTCGTTATTCTCGTCTTTTTATCGACGGTCATGGAGATGGAAACCTCAGAGGTTGAAACCAGATCAACCGAAACCTCATGCTTCTCGAAAATTTCGAAAACGCGCTTCAGAAACCCATAAGCCAGAAGCATTCGGGAAGATATGATCGTAATCACTGTAATGTCTTTTTTGAACGCAATGGCGCGAACCGGCGATGAAGTTGAAACATCCGAATAAATCCGTGTGCCCGGATGATTCGGCTCAAACGTGTTCTTCACAAAAACCGGAATATTCTTTTCAACGGCCGGTTGAATTGTAGAAGGATGCAGCACTTTCGCGCCGAAATAAGCAAGCTCTGCCGCTTCGTTAAAACTCAGCTCACGAATGCTGAATGCGTGTTTCACAAATCGCGGATCGCTCGTAAACATCCCGCTTACATCCGTCCAGATTTCGATGGAAGCCGCTCCGGCTGCGAGCCCAAACAGGCTGGCTGAAAAATCAGAACCTCCGCGGCCGAGTGTAGTGATGACACCATTAGAATCGGAGCCGTAAAACCCACCCAGGATGGGCGTTCGTCCCTGCTCCACCGGATATTTGATCAGCGTGGCAGCTTTATGAATGGCGTCCATGTCCGGCGTGGCCTGCCCGTGATCCGAGTTGGTTTTCATTACATCCGCGGAATCAACCCAAACGGCCGGCATGCCGAGTGAACCGGCGCACTGTGCCAGCATGAACGAACTCAGTCTCTCGCCGATACTTGAAATCGCGTCGGTGGATTTTGGCGTCAGTTCGCCGAGCGTGTGAATTCCGAGCAGGTAATCATCCAGCTTCTGAATCAGCGACTCAATATGCTCACCGCATACTTTTTTGAGCTGATCCTGATTTTGCTGCGCGAACTCATCCGCAAAATCCTGAACAATCTGTACGTGTTTTGTGTGGATATCATCCTTAACAGAACGGGCTTCTTTCAGGTGGCCGTCGCGCGCCAGTTCTGAGCACCGCAGCAGCTGATTGGTCGTGCCCGACGTGGCCGAAACCACAACGATCACCGGCTCGTCCGATGCGTTTACGATAGAAAGGACATTATGCCAAGCGGCAGCGTCTCGCATTGACGTGCCGCCAAATTTCATTACTTTCACGTTGAAATCAGGTATTTGTGTAAAGGAAGTGGATCACATTTTTGCCAGGCGGTTGATCAGCAGCAGAGCGCCCATCGCGGCGGTCGGAGCCAGTACTGATTCATCCACATCGAAAAGCGAGCTGTGTAGCGGATGTGAAGTTTCGGGCCCGTTGCTCGTACCAACGCGCAGAAACAGCGATGGAACCTGCTGCGAATAAAACGCAAAATCTTCGGCGCCCATGCTTTGATCACGCGGTAAAATAATTCCGTTGCCCACATTTTCGGCAACCGTTTCGTGAGCAAAATTGAACAGACGCTCGTCGTTATAAACGGCCGGCGCGCCCAGGCCAATTTGCAGGTCAATAGAAACTCCGTGCAGTTCAGCCAGCGAGTTACCAATTTTTTTCAGATAGGATACGATAGAAGCACGATTACCCTCCTCAATCGTCCGAACTGTTCCGCCTACCTCCACTTTTCGGGGGATTACGTTCAGCGCATCACCGCCGTTAAACATACAAACCGACATCACGGTAGCTTCGCGCGCGTCGATCATCCTACCTGTAAACTGATAGAGATTCTGTACAAGCTGGTGGCCTACCCACATAGCGTCAGGTCCTTTGTGCGGACGCGCCGAGTGCTGGGTGGATGATCCGCGAATCGTATAACGGAATGAATCAAAAGCGGCCGTTTCGGCACCGCGCCGCAGGCTGTAATACCCGGCTTTGTTATGCGGATCGCAGTGCATCCCGAAAACCGCGCTTACGTTGTTCAGCACGCCGTCTTCGATCATCGCGGGTGCACCGCTCGGCTGAACTTCCTCGGCAGGCTGCCAGAAAAC
>PXAI01000375.1 GCA_003567135.1 Balneolia bacterium
AAAAGGTCGTTGTATGATATTGTGAGTCCTGCGGACGCCTACGAAGAATCTATCCGCCGGATGTTCCGTTTTGAGCATGAAAAGGGGATAAAGCCGACCGTAAATTTGAAGTCGATCATAAAAAAAGATCCGCACGACGCACGGTTTTATCTGGATTATCCTTTTATGAGTGATATAGTTCGAAAAGTCAGGCAGTTAAACGGCGAAATAGGTTTACACGGAAGCTATCAGTCGGGACGCGATCCTCAGCTTTTTCATGCCGAAAAAAGGCAGCTGGAGTCGGTGTTGGGAATAAAAATTGAATCCCATCGTTTTCACTATCTGAGATACTCGTTTCCTGATTCGTTCAGAATTCTCGAGTCGCAGCGCATCCGCACGGACAGCTCGGTCGGATGGGCAGAACAGGCGGGTTACCGTACCGGGTTTACGCATCCTCACAACATGTTTGATCCCGAAACTAACCGCCGGCTTAATTTGGTTCAGATTCCCATGCTGATGATGGATATGCAGCTTTTTAACTACATGCAGCTCAGTGCGGAAGAAGCCGTTTCGCTCACGCAGAAACAGGTTGATCTGGCCGAAAAATACGGGGGCGTGGTTACCTGGAATTTTCATCATATGATTTATGATCAGGTGGAAGCACCGGGGTGTGATATTTTATTCGAAAAATCATTAAACTACGCCCACAGCAAAAATCCTCAATATTATACGATGGGAGAAATACATGAAACACATTAACTACAGAATTACCACAGGCATCATTACAGCCTGTTTCCTTGCTTTTTCAATCAGTTTGAGCGCATTTCAGTCGGCTTTTGCTCAGCAGCATTTTGAGGGAGAAGTTGTACTAAACCTTTACAGCCAGGATGATGGCAGCACAGAGCAGGTTACGCTCCTCATTAAAGATCACAGGCTGATGCTTGCAGGCGTTACCGCCGGAGAAGACGTGATTGGCATGGCAGGCGAGGGACTTCTGATCAGAGCTGATTACTCCGATATCATCATTTTTGGTGAAGATAACAGTGGAATTCAGATTAAATCCGGCGAGCTTCAGTCCATGATGGGCATGTTTATGGGTCCGGAAGCAATCAAGGAAATTGAAGATGATATTGATGAAGAGCTTGCCGGAATGCGGATGCGCAATACCAGTGAAACCCGCACGGTAAGCGGTGTTCGGCTCACCAAATCCATCCTGACCAGCGAAGATGAGCCCGGAAACGAGGCACACGTTTGGTTTGCTGATGATGTCTACATCAACTGGGCGAATCTGTTCTCACCTGTTGGTTTTTTTACCGATCAGCTGAATATCTCATCAAAACTAACTGCACTTGGCTGGCCTGAAGGCAAGTCGCCGATGATGGTCGAGATTTTCGAAGATGGTAACAAAACGACCATGATGGAAGTGGTTGAGCTTAACAGCAGAAGCCTTAGCGATGAAGAAGTGGGCATCCCTTCGGGAACCAATGTCATGAGCTTCATGCAGATGATGATGGAAGGTTTCGCTGAATAACCGATAAAAAACTAACATTCGACTTTAATCAGGTTAATTTTGCCACCCAACGAAAAACGATCTTCGCGATTCGTATCTGTTCGTAAGATACTTCCTGTTCTTTTACTGTCACTGACGCTTTCAGCCTGTAATCTTCCCTGGTTCGACGGGGAAGAACAGGATCTCCAGCATGATATGACCCGTTCAGACTGGGAGTATCTGAGGATGGATGATTCCATCGAGCCGGATGCGGAGATGAAGGCTTTTATTGAGCCTTATCGCGAAGAGCTTTTTCGGGAGATGAACCTCGTAATCGCCATAAGTAACGGCGTGATTGAGCGTGGCCAGCCCGAAAGTCCGCTTGGTAATCTCACGGCAGATATCCTCAGAAACCGCGCCAGCCGCGAAATGGGCAAAGAGGTTGATATCGCCATTCTGAACCGGGGCGGACTCCGCGTTCCGATTCCGGAAGGCGAGGTTACGGTCGGGCACATGTACGAACTGATGCCCTTCGAAAACCACATTACGCTGCTTCGCTTTACCGGCAGTCAGATTCGCCAGCTGGCCAACGAGCTTGCCATAGAAGGCGGAGAGCCGGTCAGCGGCCTCAGGATGCGCATCGATGGCGATCAGGCACGTGATCTTCTGGTTGGAAACATGTCCGTTCAGGACAGCCGGGAATACTGGGTAGCCACAAACAACTGGATGGCCGACGGCGGCGGACCTTTACCAACGCTTTGGTCGCCGCTGGAACGTGTTGATGTGGAAGTGCTTCTGCGTGATGCGTTTATCGAATACCTCAGGCATCAGCCCGAACCGCTTGAGCCCCGAACTGACAACCGAATCCGCAAGTAGTAAATGCAACGAATTCCATGATAGACCGCAAGACTTTTCTAAAGAACGTACTCGCAGCCGGAGCCGGAATGTCTCTGATGAGCCTGAAGCCCGTAACCAGCTACAGCCGCTCAACAGGCATGAAGATGGTTACGATCATGCACACCAACGACACGCACGCCCGTATCGATCCGTTTCCATCGGGATCGGGTGAGTACACGGGATTAGGCGGCGTTACACGCAGAGCGGCGCTGATCAACAAAATTCGTGAGAAAAACCAGTTCAATCTCTTGCTGGATGCAGGAGACACGTTTCAGGGCACCCCGTACTTTAACGAATTCCACGGGGCGCTCGATTTTGAGGTGATGTCGATGATGAAGTACGATGCTTCAACGATTGGAAACCACGAATTTGATAACGCGGTAGAGGGTTTTGTGGATGTTGCGCCCAAAGCTGAGTTTCCGTTCGTAAGCTCTAACTACGATTTTACCCGTGCTCCTGGAATGGGCAAATTTATCAAGGAGCAGATGATTAAGTACGTCAATGGGGTGAAGATCGGTATTTTTGGATTGGGCGTTGATTTTAAGAACTTGGTTCTGCCGCATCTGCATGAAGGCGTTGTGTACTATAATCCCGTGCTGGTCGCTGAGCAAATGGTCAGGCGTCTGCGTGAGTTTCACGGTTGCGATATGGTAATCTGCCTGAGCCACATCGGCTACAGATACGACGACGGCAGAGTGAGCGACTGGGTGGTTGCTAATGAAGTTCCCGGAATCGACCTTATCATTGGCGGACACACGCACACGCTGCTCGAGGAGCCTGTTGTGGTAGAGCATTCATCACATCGTCCGACGCTCATTTCGCAGGTCGGTCACGCCGGAGTTGTGCTTGGCAGAATTGATTTTGAGTTCGACCGCTCTAACAGAATCCGGCGCAGTTTTGCGGTAAATCAGCAGATTGATGAAAATGCGGTAAATACCGCCTGACAAATCTAAACGAAGTCAGTACAAATCCGGTTAGCTATGAGTAAGATATTGCCGGAAAATCAGATATACTCCCGTGAAAAAAAAATCATTATTGATTCTGGGCTCTACAGGCTCAATCGGAACACAAACACTAGACATTGTTCGCAGTAATCCGGATAAGTTTGAGGTTTTGGGGCTGACCGCGAATTCGAGCGTAACCGAACTTTCAGAACAGATCAGAGAATTTTCCCCGAAATGGGCCGTCATTGCCGATGCTGATAAATACAATCAGCTGAAGGATGCATCCTCCGGAATAAAAACGGAGCTATTCAGCGGAGCGGATTCGATTGAAGAACTTGTTTCCAGGCCGGAAGTGGATATCGTAGTAAACAGCCTCGTAGGGTTTTCCGGGTTCATCCCTACCTGCAAAGCGCTGGAAGCAGGAAAGAAAGTCGCTTTGGCCAACAAAGAGTCGCTCGTTGTGGGCGGTGAACTCCTCAAAGAGTATACCCAAAACGGAATCCGGAATCTGATCCCGGTTGATTCCGAGCACAGCGCCATTTTGCAGTGTCTGGCCGGAGAGGAGCAAAATGAAAT
>PXAI01000049.1 GCA_003567135.1 Balneolia bacterium
CGGCAGCAGAAAAAACCGGTAATCATAGCTGTAAACAAAGCCGACAACGAAGAGCGGATGTGGAATGCCAGCGAATTTTATCAGCTCGGTTTCGATGAAGTCGTACCTGTTTCATCCATAAACGGACTTGGGACCGGCGATTTACTGGATAAAATCCTCGCAAACTTTCCGGAATCCGAACCGACCGAAGAGCCGGATATTCCTAAACTGGCTATAGTTGGCCGACCGAATGTGGGAAAAAGCAGCCTCGTGAATGCGTTTCTGAATGAAGACCGCAGCATTGTAACGCCCATCGCCGGAACGACGCGGGATTCCATCAACAGCTACTTTGAGTACAACGACAAAAAGTACATGCTTGTGGATACGGCCGGACTTCGGCGAAAAGCGAAAGTAAAGGAGAATATCGAGTTTTACAGTACGGTTCGAACAATGCGTTCGATTATGGAGTGCGATGTTGCCGTGCTGCTTCTGGACGCCGAGCAGGGACTCGAAGCTCAGGATATCCGCGTATTATCGGAAGCCGAGCGGTTCAATAAGGGAATTATCATAGCTATCAACAAATGGGATCTGGTTGAAAAGGAGACCAACACGTTCCGGGATTACGTGGATGGTATAAGAAGAAGGCTGAACACGATGGAATACATCCCGGTCGTGAGCATATCTGCGCTAAACAAGAAGCGAATTTTTAACGTGATGGAGCTCGCCGAAAAGGTGATGGAAAACCGCGCGAGGAAAATTTCCACCTCAGAACTGAACAGTTTTCTGGATGATATGCTTAAGAAAAATCCGCTGCCGTACGTCAGGGGAAACCAGCTCAAGATCAACTATATGACGCAGGTGAAAAGTAATCCTCCGGTTTTTGCATTTTTCATGAACAATCCGAAGGGAATGCCTGTTAACTATCGCAGATACATTGAAAATCAGATTCGCGAACGCTACGATTTTGAAGGCGTTCCGATTACGATGGTTTTCAAAAGAAAGTAATTATTTGAGATACAAAAATGCGTATTTGCTTTGAATGCGAGGCAGGTAAGCTGTATCTTACAAAATTGATATTTTTGATTTAAAGTCATTCTAACGCTGTTAATAAAACATGGCCGATTATACTCAAAATCTTGACCAGCCGGTTCGTAACGCCGTCGGTGAAACCAAAGACAATGAAAGAAAGCTCAGCTTTCTGGAAAGAATCTATCTCCCGGGAATTTTTTCAGGATTAATGTACACGCTGAAACAGATGTTCCAGCCTACATTTACCATGCAGTATCCGGAAGAAAAATGGGATCCTCCGGCCATTTTCAGAGGGCGCCCGGTTTTAGTAAAGGATGACGGTCAGGAACGATGTGTTGCCTGCGGACTCTGCGCACGTGCATGCCCGCCACTTGCTATCAGCATGCAGGCCTCAGATACGGAAGATGAGAAAGAGCGCTATCCTCAGTTCTTCGAAATCAACATGCTTCGCTGTATTTATTGCGGATTTTGCGAAGAGGTTTGTCCGGAAGAAGCTATTGTGATGAGTAAAGATTACGACCTGGTGTTCCATTCTCGCGGCGACGCTATTTACGACAAGGAAAAGCTTCTGATCGATAAAGCCGATCTGAAAGAGCGTCTGGATTTCCTTCGTGAATATAAAAACAGGCAGTTCGGTAACTTCTGGAAGTACAAAGAGGAAAATAATATCCACTCGGTAAGAAACCGTGATGAAAACTGGGATACCAGCCTTTCACTGGTTGAGCTTCTCGAGGCGCGTCAGGCTTCAGATAAAGCAGAAAAAGCAGTTAAAAACTGATTCACTCCTGATCAGCTGACTTCAGCACTTAAATCAGGAAATAAAACAACTTCATGGACTTTTCCACTGAGCGCATCAACAACGTATTGCAGGACGCGGCGTATCTGACTGATGAGGCGGAAGCGCTCAAATATGTAATCAGTGCAATTCCGGTCAATGAAAAGCCTCCGGGAGGCGCATCCGTTTTTGAGATGCTCGCGATTATCGATCATGCTCAGATAAGTTACTATCGACCGTTGATAGAGCAGATTCTCGTAAAGCCCGGAAGCAGCACAAACGTACAGCATTTCGAAAAAACGTTTGATCCGGAAAAGTATGAAGCCGGAAATACCGATAAGCTGCTTGGGAAGATGTCGAAGAACCGGGTTTCTTTTATTACCTATCTTAAGAAAATGGCGGTCAGCGATTTACAGAAAAAAGGGGAAGTAAACGGATCAACCCGAAGCTGTGCGCAATTGCTGGAAGAAATGACGCAGTTTGAACGTCAGCAGCTCAGAAAAATAGCCGACCGGGTTCTCTCCATCGACAAGAAAAAAACGTAATGGATCTTACTGGAATCCTTATCACCGGAGTTCTGGTTTACGCGATTACTCGCCTGTTAATGCACGATAAAGTTTCCCGCGATCAGAAATTTTATCTCCTTCTCACCTCAGCGGTTTTCTACACAATCGCATCACTCAGCTGGGCCCAGCAGTTCTTCGAAATCAGCCTGGAAACCGAGCTGTTTATATCCTCCGTTGGTTCGTGGATGCAGCTGATTGGCGTTTCATTCGGCCTCTGTTTTCTGGCACTGTTAAACTGGGAGGATCGTCCGCCTGTGGCACGTTATCCCGTGCAGTTTGTGTATGCACCATTACTGCTGATTATCTCCTTTTTATTTGTTCATGATACGATTTTAATGAAGATGAGGCTCCTCGGCTTTTATGAAATCGGTGCACTCGTAATTGCTGTGATATTCTTTGGATTACTGACCGTAAAAAACTTCGGATTTGTTTATCTGCTGTCAGGAGTTTTAGTGCTGCTGCTATCATTAATCGTCTACTGGTTCCCCGGAGATTTTGCAGAAACCAATCCCTGGATATGGCAGCTGATCATTCTGCCGGCCGTATTGCTTATCACCCACGGATATATTTACTGTGCCGATGAATTGGGTGAACTAAAAAAGCAGTAAACTCTGTTATCTTACAACACATTACCAATCATCAAACCAAATTTTGGAGAATATTAATGAGTATCAAAAAAGGGGATATAGCTCCCGATTTTACGCTGAAAAACACCGATGGCAACGATGTCAGCCTGTCGGATTTCAAAGGAAAGAAGAACGTCGTAGTTCTGTTTTTCCCGCTTGCTTATACCGGAGTTTGTACCGATGAGCTTTGCAGCGTTAGAGACGATATGAGCAGCTACAACGATCTGAACGCGGAAGTTCTCGCAATCAGCGTTGACAGCTTCTTTACGCTCAATGAGTTCAAGAAAGCGCAGAATTATAATTTTACGCTCCTCAGCGATTTCAACAAAGAAACCGCTACGGCATACGACGCAATCTACGATGAATTTTTCGGGATGAAAGGCGTTGCGAAAAGATCAGCTTTTGTAGTGGATAAAGAAGGCGTGGTTCAGTTTGCCCAGGTAAACGAATCGGCCAAAGATCTGCCAGATTTCAAGGCCATTCAGGAAACACTGAAATCACTCAGCTGATTAGCGTTTTAGATGTTTTTATGGTGAACGGGATTTTTCCTGTTCGCCATTTTTTTTGAGGTGTTATTGGATGTGGGTTAACCAATACGAAGAAAAAATTATCATCCAATCCTGTAGGGACAGGGCATGCCTTGTCCATACAGGATTGTTATTTATAATGATAGGAAGTTATTGCACCGGGTAATTAGTGCTATTCAACTTTCTGCGCGGGCACGGTTTGTCCGGCCTGGACCAGTGTTAATCCGGTAGTCTCACCCTCATCATTAGTTTCGAACGTAATTCTGGCTTCGGCGACGCGCAGGAAAAACTCGTGCTCTGAAATCGCAAAGAGCTCAAACTTTGGCTGGCCGGTTGCCTGAAGAAACAGGTCGCCATCTTCAATCGTAATTTCGATATCAAA
>PXAI01000134.1 GCA_003567135.1 Balneolia bacterium
GCGGATGCGGTTCTGGCCGCGAGCATTTTTCACTTTAAGGAGATCGAAATTTCCGATCTTAAAGACGCGATGATCCGCGCCGGCATTCCGGTGCGGCCGTCATCCCCTTAGCAACCCCCGTGGTAGAAACGCGATGTATCGAAGACGCGAAATACCGAAGAGGCGAATTATCGAAGACGCGAAGCATCGCGTCTCTACCACGGTTACCCATTTACAAATTGACCTGTAATTTTCCAATTATTCTCACATGATCGATCCTGAAACACTGAAATTTGATTCAAACGGCCTGATTCCCGCTATCGTGCAGGATGCCGAAACCCTGAAGGTGCTGATGCTCGGCTATATGAACGCCGAATCAATAAAGCTGACGCACCAGTCCGGCAACGTTACGTTTTACAGCCGCAGCCGGAATGAAATCTGGGAGAAAGGCGCTACATCCGGGAATTACCTGAAGTTCGAATCCATGCACCGGGATTGTGATAATGATGCGCTTCTGGTCGTTGCGCGTCCTGAAGGGCCGGCGTGTCATACCGGAAATACTTCCTGCTTTTATCAGGATGGAGAAACCCCGGAAACTTCGGCTGTTTTTTTAGAAAAGCTCGAAGCGCTGCTTCAGGGTCGCAAAAAAGAGATGCCGGAAGGATCGTACACCACTTCCCTGTTCAAAAAAGGCATCGACAAAATCGCCCAGAAAGTAGGCGAAGAAGCCGTCGAAACCGTCATCGCCTCAAAAAACCAGAATGACGACGAATTCATCTACGAAGCCTCCGACCTGATTTTCCACCTGCTGGTGCTGTGCACCGAAAAAGGCATCCCGCTGGAAAAGTTGATTGAGGAGTTGAAAGGCCGGCATAAGGGGTGATGGATGGGGTGAGATTCTCAGTTTAAGGCAAATCGTCTAAGGTAGTTATTGACTGTTTCAGAAAGAAAAGACTAAAATACCAAAACGGAATTCACGTGCTCCAGATCATTGTCAAGAATATCAACAATACCAGACGGACCTGCTGTAAAGGAAACCCCATCTTCAAATGGCAGCACATCCAGAAAGAAGTAAACAATAAACCTGTGGTTAGTCGTTTTAAAGAAGCTTATTTCAGTGGGTATACCCTGTGGACTGTTGACGTATAATGAAGTTTGTTCTATTTGGCTGCAAAGTTCACCGTACTCTGAGCCGATGAGCTGAGTTACATCATCTATGCTCATATTTTCTATTCCGCTTTCGATATGTTTGGGTTCGTAGCGGGGATCATCCAGGAAATAAGTAAGCAAGCCAAGTGTGTGAGTGGAATTTTCATTCTCACATGATTGGGAATATGCTTTTTCAAAACTTGATATACCAAACGTAGCTCCTAAAATTGCTGATATTAAAAAGTAGTACTCCCCAATGTTTAGATAGAAAGCATTAAATTGCTGATAGTTATAACGTCCTGTAATTTGCATTATTCCCCTACCACGATAAAGCCACCCATCGCCACTATCAATTCCAAGATTACCCAAGTATGGATGATTGCCATAAACAAAATTCGCAAGTGCCTCAGGGTTATTAATAAATGGCGTCGGATCAGTTAAATTTGGATTGGTTAACGAAAATCTATTTGGCCATGTTCTTATCAATTGCTCTGCTGTAGAGTAATTTAAATTTTCAGTCACGGTTAAGTTTATTAATCCTCCAGACTCATGTGCAACTTGTGATATAAAGTGAGAAATAGATTCTTCATCGCTTAATCCAAAGACGTCTCCATTTTCTAAAACCATATCGAGAAGTATTTGCAGGGTTTCAACTGAAACACCGGGGAATAAACTCTGTAATTCTTCAATTGTCAAGTCACATAATGGCTCGGGTTCCTCTTCCCCATCGCACCAGGCTGGTGGAAAAGGGTCGTTACATAAACATTCCGGATTATCCATATAATCCCGGTCAGCCTACTCCGGTGCCAAAAAGGTGTACTCATATTATCTTGACAAATTAGGTTTTTTAAAAAAATGACCTTTGTGAAAATTGATTTAAAAAAAATAGTTCAGAGTGGCCAAACAGCAACAAGCTCAAATTCTTTATCCATTACAATTATGGGCGTAAAACCGATTCTGCCGGGTTTATATGGAAATATGAAGTAAAATTCAGAGGACTCGTATAAGCCGTAGTAGTACCCATCGCCAGCGGTTTCAAAGTCGATTTCATCCGGACTTTCTACCCCGGGATACCGTATTGCAAAACACGTCTCCGGATCGGTAACAAGCGTCAGGTCTTCAGGCTTAACATGGTTGAACCCTGCCTCAATTCGGTTTGGTGCCAATGATTCTCGGGTGAGTAATAATTCAGCAGTTAACTCAAATATATTGTAGGTCTGCTGTTCATAGACTGGACATTCATAGCCAAATTGCTGGGCAAAAACCGTATTTAAATTTCCAAGAATTGTTGAAGGAAGAATTATTAACGTGATGATAAATTTTAGTATCCGCATCTTGGCTCCGTATTTGGTTGTTGAGGATTGTCAGTATCAGGTGTTACTATCATGATGGTTTCGTTATCTATAACTATAAAATTTGTAACATCAGTATTTTCAAATAGAAATTGCATGAAAGCTAAGTCATCCCGACTCATTTGATTCGCATAATTAGGAATATTATAACCCATCATATCAATAAAATCATCGAGTTGATCTGATTCTTCTAAGAGAACAAGCATTTCAATGGAGACATCATCTATACATCCTATCATGGGTTCACCAGCTTCCCAATAATGGGTATGAATAAGAGTATTAGCTCCAGGTGGTATGATATTACCTATTGTATCAGGGGTCATGAATTCATCAGGAATATTAATGCTGCATGATCCAAACCAGTCCGGATTCAGTAATGAATAACTTGCATTTAATGAATTAGCAAAGGCTGCAGTTTCTATTCTTAATAGGCCGTCATTTTCATTTGACATATCAAAAAGTTCTTGAAAAAGCCCTGCTTCAGCTAAAACATCCACCACCTCATTCCCAGTATCACAAGGCTCGGGTTCCTCTTCCCCATCGCACCAGGCTGGTGGAAAAGGATCGTTACATAAACATTCCGGATTATCCATATAATCCCGGTCAGTATCGCAAAGATCCGATATACCACCTCCATCGTTATTGTTTGATCCGCCGTCACCACCTGAGTCATTTTCATCACCTCCGCCAGATGGGGGCGGATCAGGATCTGGTGGTGGTGGTATATACGAAGCTAAACAAATATATTCCTCAATACAGTTTTGTCCGATCACATCTCCATCCATATTATAAGCGGGTTCACAGATTTCAACCCCACTTTTTACGACTTCACAGGCAGTACGCCCGATAGAAACTATTATAAATTCGTCTATAAACTCAGAGAAATCGAAACCTGGCTGATTATCCAATATTTGGTGTAAATTGCTTCCCGGTGCAAATGTTAATGCCTGATTTAGTACCAATTCTTCAGCCTCATCGCTATCCGGTATCAGCTTATTTACAACTCTGATTACCGTTTTCCCATTCTCAAGGATTACACTATCCTCGTGCTTATTCTCAAGATCAAGGAGGATCATAAAGCTTAATGCCCTGTTTTTCCCTGCCGCCTGATCCAGAATATGCTCAGGGAAATCAATCCCAAAGCGATTAAAACCATACGGATATGTTACAGATGAATCCATCAGCGAACTGTAATTTATATAATAGTCGAACATACTCTCAGCGGCAAAGTAACCATTTTCCCGCTCCGATTTATTGTCAATAAGCGGAACCTGATGCATGAAGAATCCCTCTGTTGACGTATCCGTTGTAAAACGATTGGTTTCATATTGCTGCCGGGTAACATCACATGAAATTACACCGGCAAGTAAAAATAAAACCAATAGCCTGACAGAAATATTGCTAAGTTTCATAAAATTAATACACTGTTGATATGAATTTCCTAACAACTTACCCCCCCCCAATTGTAAAAAACAAATTGTTTTGTAAATAATAACTCTTCAGTTCAGAAATAAACCTGCAGCCACCGTCAAAATACATTCCTGGTTTTCAAGAAATAAGGTGAGAACAACCAAAACTCCTGTTCAAAAAATCGCTAATCACTAATCTCAGCTCACAAATCTCACTTCCCCCACCTTTTTTATTTGTGTTAAAAAACGGCTTTATTTACTTTGATCACGTGTAGATAATATTTTGAATGTTCGACTAACCGGAGGTAATTATTTTGGGTGTTCATGAACTGGCCGGAAAGGCCGCTCCTGCTGAGCTTTTACCAGATATTCCAGAGATCGTCAGCGCGTATTTTAACATCAAACCCGATCACCGTAACGCCGCGCAGCGCGTTTCGTTTGGCACATCGGGGCATCGCGGAACTTCCCTGAACGGATCGTTTAATCAGAACCATATTATTGCCATTTCTCAGGCCATTTGCGCATACAGAAAACGGAAGAAGATTAAGGGTCCTCTTTTTGTGGGGATGGATACGCATGCGCTGTCGCGTCCCGCGCTGGAAACGGCGGTTCGGGTTTTTGCGGCAAACGGCGTTAACGTTATGGTTCAGGAAGGAATGGGCTACACCCCAACGCCGGTAATTTCCCACGCAATTCTCACCTATAATCAGAATAAATCTGAAAGCCACGAAATGGCAGACGGCGTGGTGATCACCCCTTCGCACAATCCCCCGCAGGATGGCGGCTTCAAGTACAACATGACGCACGGCGGGCCGGCTGATTCCGAAACGACCAAAGAGATCGAAAATCTGGCAAATAAAATGCTGGAAAGCGATCTGAAAGATTGTCGCCGGATGGATCTCGCGGATGCGCAGAAAAGCGGCCTGTTTCACTTTTACGATTACGTTTCCCCGTACGTGCGCGAGCTGGGAAAAGTGGTTAATATGGATGCCATTCGCAGCGCGGGTGTAAAAATAGGCGTTGATCCGATGGGCGGAGCCGGTATCCGGTTTTGGGAGCCGATCGCCGAAAAGTACAAACTCGATCTGACCCTGGTTAACAATCGCGTTGATCCCACGTTTTCTTTTATGCGGGTGGATAAAGACGGAAAAATCCGGATGGACTGCTCATCAGCCTACGCTATGGCCGGGCTGATCGACCTGAAAGATAAATTTGATATTTCGTTCGGTAACGATCCCGACTACGATCGTCATGGAATCGTCACCAAAAGCCGGGGACTGCTCAATCCGAATCACTATCTGAGCGTGGCAATCTGGTACCTGTACCAAAATCGTCCTGACTGGCCGAAGAACGCAAAAATCGGGAAAACGCTGGTTTCCAGCTCGATGATCGACCGCGTTGCGAAATCGATTAAGCGGGAGGTTTCTGAGGTTCCGGTTGGATTCAAGTGGTTTGTGGACGGGCTGTTCAGCGGTGAATACGCCTTCGGCGGCGAGGAAAGCGCCGGAGCCAGCTTTCTGCGCATGAACGGAAAACCGTGGTCAACCGACAAGGACGGCATTATTCTGAACCTGCTTTCCGCGGAAATTCTGGCCGTTACCGGAAAAGATCCGGGCGATATTTACGGAGAATTTGAGGAGCAGTTTGGCAGCCCGGTTTACGACCGCATGGACGCACCGGCCACCAAAGATCAGAAAGCAAAGCTCGCCAAACTGGATGCCAACGATGTAACATCAGATACGCTTGCCGGAGATAAAATCACCGAAAAACTGACAAAAGCGCCCGGTAATAACGCCGAAATTGGCGGACTTAAAGTAGTTACCGAAAACGGCTGGTTTGCGGCGCGCCCTTCCGGCACCGAGGATATCTACAAAATTTACACCGAGAGTTTCAAAGGCGAAGAGCATCTTCGTGAAATCCAGAAGGAAGCGCGTGAGATTGTTGACAGCCTTTTTTGATATGAGATTTACCGCACTAATTTTTCTGGGAATGCTGATCGCCTTTTCCGGCTGTCAGCGAACCTCATCCACAGAAATCCAGTTCAGAAGCTGCCTGGCCGATGAAGCCACGATGGGCAGTTTTCTGTTCGCTTCGCTCGAATCCGCCGAAACCGCGCTGATACGTCATGCGCTTCGGGATTCCTCCCGCGAAGCCTACATAGGACTGGCTGAAATGCTCAGGGATGATGAACTACATCTTTCAGAATCCGAACTCGCGCCGGATATCACCGATTTCTGGGAGCTTCGGTCGGCAGCCACGGTCGGGGCTTTTGAACGGTGCGCTGCGCTGGTTTCAGATGCGTCGGATACGCTTACGGAGGAACACCCTGTGTATCAGCTAAATGTATTTTACCAGGGTCGCTCGGGAAACATCACCCCGGAAACTCTTCTTGAAATGATCGGGACGTTCTCTGATGATGTTTTCGAAAACCTGATTTACCGCGGCGCCGTCATCTCTGCGGTCATTCAGCTTGCGGAGTAGTTTCGGCGAAAATCCCATCCAGAAATGTGTTTATCGTTTCGGGATATAGATCAAAATCGGGCAAATCGTTGTGTCCGCCCCCTTCCAGAATAACCAGCTTTTTCGAATCCGAAGCTGACGCCTTGTAAAGCTCCTCCGACATCCGCACCGGCGTAATTTCGTCCTCATCCCCCGTAATAATCAGCAACGGCATGCTGTTTTCGGCAACGCGTTTCAGGTTGTTTTCAGCTTTGATCGTATCATCCACCCGGATTCTTATAAACGGGCGAAGCAGAAACGGCACGATGCCGGAAGTCCAGCTTTCTACGGAGGAAACCGGGCTTTCCAGAATATATCCGGCGGGATTCACCACTCCGGCCAGCCACGCCGAATTGAACGAGCCCATGCTGTGCCCGTGTAAAATCATCTCCGAAAACTCCGTTTCATAATTCTGATGCACAAAATTCACGACCGACTCCGCATCCTGCTTGATGCCGGCGACATTTGGCGAACCTGAACTGAGCCCGTATCCCCGGTAATCAAACAAAACAAGATTGACCGGAATATGTTCATACGACTCTACCAGATTCCTTGCTTTCACGATCAGAAACCCGTTACCGCCGAAGTACACCACGGTTGCCCCGGCACCGGCGCGTTCCAGATACCAAAGATGAATCTCTTCATCCCCCGATTCAATAAAATGTTCCTGAAGCGTAAAATTCGAGTTCTCAAAATAATCCGGGATGATGGTCCGGTGATTATCGAAGACGTCCGATTCACTGATTTCAATCGTAGTGCATGATGCCAGAAATATCAGCAGTGTGGTCAGGGTTCCGTGGCGGCAGATTCTAGTTGATGTCATAAAAAGTAGCTGTGATTTAGTTTCCATGATATCAATCTGAATTTTGGTGATGGCGTTCCTCATAATATGATCTGTCAACCTACCTACCCTCTCATTGTAAATCGAGACCTGGTTCAGTATTTTATCAGTACACAAAAAATCTTTTAAAGTACTGCCATGGATATTTCAATTTCAAAAGACATCGAACCCCTTTCCGAATTCCGCAAAAAGTCAGCGGATTTTATAAAGCGTCTTAAAAAAGAAAAGCAGCCGATTATTCTTACTCAGCATGGCAAAAGTGCTGCTGTACTGATGGATGTTTCAGAGTATGAGCGTTTTACAAAAAAAATGCAGATGCTTGAAGATTTACTTGAAGCCAAACAACAAGTTGAACAGGGTAAAACATATTCCATGGATGAGGCCAGGGAAAGAATTGAAAAGCATCTTTCTAAATGGAAGTAATTTTTACGGATCAATTTCTTGATCGGGTTGAAGAGTGCACGGATTATATTGCCCTCGATCATGTTTCGACGGCGATAAAATGGGCGCGCGGAGTTATTGAACAGTGCCAAAAACTAAGCAATCAACCGAAAAGTGGTAGAATAGTCCCGGAATTCAGACGTCCTGAAATCAGGGAGATTATTCATGGTAATTATCGTTTAGTCTATGAATTGAAACCCAATCAAATTGATATGTTGACCATCTGGCATACGAGACAGATTTTACCAGATGACCCCTATAAGGTTGGTTAACAGGCATTGCGTGGAGATTACAAAGGTTATCACAGCATTCGAATCAACACTCAATGGAGAATCGTATTCCGCTGGCAGGATTCCAGTGCATATAGCGTAGAAATAATCGATTATCACTAATAAACAGAACAAGTGAATCATTATGATTCCAAAAAACAGAGTAACTACACATCCCGGCAAAATCTTACTGAAAGAGTTTCTTGAGCCAATGGGACTAACACAGAAAGATTTAGCAGAACATCTGGAAATACCCATTCAACGGATTAACGAAATTGTGAGAGGCAAAAGAGGAATTTCACCGGATACAGCCTGGCTGCTATCCGAAGCGTTTGACACCTCCCCGGAATTTTGGCTGAACTTGCAGTCAATGCATGATTTATCTTTAAATCGCCCAACCAGACATATAAAATCCTTAAAAGCTGTTCAAGCATAACAACTGTGAAAGACCAGCTAACTGTAAAGAAGCTATCTCAGCCAGGCGCAGCCCTGTAGTAGAGACGCTATACATGGCGTCTCTACTACAGAGCTGCCGATACATTTATTTTTATTTGATATAAATCAATTATTTACAACATAAAAAAAGCCGTCTCTCCGAAGAGAAACGGCTTTAAAACTATTCGCTAATCCTAAAAGGGATTATCCGAATCTCAGGATAAGATCAACGGTACGCATAGAGTATCCGGCCTCGTTGTCGTACCAGCCGACAACTTTAACCATTTTGCCGTCAACCTTTGTAATCTCGCTGTCGTAAATACAGGAGTGCGGGTTGCCGATGATATCGGTAGATACGATAGGCTCATCGGTGAACTCGAGAATTCCTTTGAGATTGCCGTTGGCTGCCTCTTTGAACTTGGCAGTAACTTCCTCAAGAGTAGTTTCCTTCTCAACTTCACAGGTGAAATCAGTGATAGAACCGGTTGGAACCGGAACGCGGATTGCTCCGCCATCGAGTTTACCTTTCAGGTGCGGAAGTACGAGGCCTACCGCTTTAGCAGCACCGGTTGTGGTCGGAACCATATTAACCGCAGCAGCGCGCGCACGACGAAGATCTTTGTGAGGACCGTCAACGGTTCCCTGATCGCCTGTGTATGCGTGGATGGTGGTCATAAATCCTTTAACAACACCGAAGGCGTCATCAAGAACTTTTACCATCGGCGCGAGGCAGTTCGTAGTACAGCTCGCATTTGAGAATACGCCCTTTTCACCGGCTTCGATGGTATCATCATTCACACCAAGTACAACGGTTTTCAGATCACCTTTCGCAGGTGCGGAAATGATCACACGATCAGCGCCGGCCTCGAGATGCTTGCTTGCTGTATCTTTACTTGTGAAGAAACCTGTACTCTCAACAACAGTAGTTACGCCAAGTTCGCCCCATTTGAGGTTCGCCGGGTCGCGTTCAGCTGATACAAGAATTTTCTTGCCGTCGATTACAAGGTGATCACCTTCAGAACGTACTTCTGCAGGAAATCTTCCCTGAACAGAATCATATTTAAGGAGATGTGCGAGCGTAGCCGCGTTTGTAAGGTCGTTTACCGCTACAATTTCAATCTTATCGCTGTGCAGCTCATAAATACTTCTGGCAACGAGTCGGCCAATCCGGCCAAATCCGTTGATACCTACTTTTATTTTACCCATTTTGTTTAATTATTTGATTCGTATTAACACCGTCTTCCGCCATTTCCATGACGCGGTTTTTTAAAAATTATTCATCAGTTAAGGTACCATTTAAAGCCGGATTTATCAAGATTATAACACATTTTAGAGCCCGCTTTATTCAGCTATAACATATCTTTAACACTGTTTTTATTTCGTGGAATCGCTTTTCTGTGTTTTGACCTTTTTTGTATCTGAATTAATACTAACCAGTGAGAAATTTTTTCATGTCGAATACTTAAGTACTTACCTGAAAAGTCAACTCTGCCCTATGGTTAAAATCGTGTTAAGTGGCGAGCAAACCACTCAACACTCAACACTTTAACGCAGTTAAAAAAAGCGATCGCCATTCCACGAATAAAGTATATTCAAATCCCCGATTCTTTCGGAATGATATTACTATCTGATCAGTTATGCGTGTAATCCCATTAAGCGCAATATTCTATGAAGATCTTTACCGTTACATTTCTGCTTCTGACCTTTTCGTTATCTGATCTCTTCGCTCAGGCTGAACCCGATACCATCTCCGTAATTCTGGACGAAGCCCGCATCGAAGCATCGCGTCTCACGGAAGGTGCCCGGCAGGCTCCGTTCGCATTTTCACTTAGCAGGATTTCGGAGGATCGAAGAATTACATCACCCGCTCCCACGCTTGCGGCACCGCTTCAGGGCATTCCCGGACTCTGGGTAAACGACCGACATAATCACGCGCTGGGCGAGCGAATTTCTGTTCGGGGGATGGGCTGGCGCGCCTCGTTTGGCGTTCGCGGCGTTTTCATCATGCTGGATGGCGTTCCGCTTACGATGCCCGACGGCCAGGCGATTATGAGTCTGGTTGATCCCTCGTTTATCCACGAAACGGAGCTGATTCGAGGCCCGGCGGCCAGTTTCTGGGGAAATGCCGGCGGCGGCGCATTGATTTTATCCACCTCACCGGCTTCTCCTTCAGCCGAACCGATGGTGCGTACACGCTTCACAACCGGCAGCTTCGGGTATTACAAAACAGATATCGAAACCCAGTTTGGAGTCGGCAGCAACCGCTACACGCTGTACGGCTCTCAGTTTTTTCAGGATGGATTTCGCGATCACTCCCGGTTCGAAGCCTGGCGTTTTGGCGGCCACGCGGACATCAACACGGGAAGTGAATCGCGGTTGAGGCTGACAGGCGTATTCCTGGAATCTCCGGTCAGTGATAATCCGGGTTCACTCGCATTCGAACAATCACAGAACGAACCCGATGCATCAAACCCGAATAACGTGAATCAGCAGGCGGGAAAACTTACCACACATGGTCAGATTGGTGCTGATTATGTTCATGCTGTGGGAGACGGATTACTCAGACTGCAAACCTGGGGATTGTATCGCAATCTACGGAATCCTCTGGCTTTCGCATGGATACAGGTTAACCGAACCGCTGGCGGGATAAGAACAGGATATTCGGTTGAGCGCTCTGATTTCGAGTGGAGCGTGGGCGTGGATGCCTCGCTGCAATCCGACCGCCGCAGAAACTGGGTAAATGATGGCGGTGATCGTGGAAATCTTACGCTCAGCCAGCTGGAACAGGTAACCTCAACCGGCGCATTCGGGCGGATCAGAATTCCCATCGACCGTCTGTCGTTTTCATTCGGATTACGCGCTGATCTCCTCTATTTCGAAAACAACGACCGTATGCCCGACTCCGGCGACGATACCTCCGGAAACCGAACGTTCAACGCGCTGAGCCCGATGGCCGGCATCAGCTATGACTTTGGTTCCGCTACCGCGTGGCTGAACTTCAGCAGCGGATTCGAAACGCCGACCACCACCGAACTGGTAAACCGCCCCGACATGACCGGGGGATTCAATCCCGATCTTCAGCCCGAAAGATATTACGGCTTCGAAACCGGACTTCGCGGCCAGTTTGACGATTGGGGCCTTTTATACGATCTGGCCGTTTACCGGATGTACGTGAATGATCTGCTGCTGCCCTTCCGCACCGAAGAAGGCGGCGACCGTGATTTCTACCAGAACGCCGGCGCCACCCTCCACGACGGATTCGAAGCCCAGGTGCAGTGGATCGCAAACCGCATCTTCAATACTACGCTCTCCTACACAAGAAACTTTTTCCGGTTCAACAACGAAGCACTTACCGTAAACGGCGAGTCCGTTGAAGGAAACCGCCTGCCCGGAATACCGGATCACCGCTTTTCAGGAATCGCCGAAATAACGCTCTCCCCCGTTCAGCTCCGTCTGGATGGTGAAGTAAGCAGCTCCTACTACGTGAATAATCAAAACTCCGAGAAAAATCCGGCATACGCCGTACTCAACGCAAATATTTCCGTAATCGACTGGTCACCCACGCCCCAGCTGCGGATCACCCCCTTTTTTCAAATCAACAATATCTTCGACGAACGCTACAACAGCTCCGTAATCATTAACGCCTTCGGCGGCAGATACTACGAACCCGCCCCCGGAAGACATTTTATGGGCGGCGTTAGCGTAAGGTTTAATTAGGCAGGCCATTTTTTCGGAAACCCCGGCACGCCTGTAGTAGAGACGCCATGCATGGCGTCTCTACTACAGGCGTGCTCCATTATTCTGATTAGGCCGTCGGGATCTGCAACATTAAAGTTCTAACCCAAACGGGTGATCAATTCCGAAGTCTCTCAACCCGCTCACCCGATCACGCCCCGAATCAAAGGGAACTGACCACGAATGTGGTCAAACTAAAGTAACCCCGGATCGCGAAGCCGAAGCGACAGCAAGGCGCAGCAATCCGGGGATCAGCAAACCCACGAAAACGGCCCGAGCTGAGATCATCTTTGTAACACTTTAGCAGCCGAGGGCTCCACTACGCACTCCCCAAAAAACAATCCCCAATTTTTTTCAAAAAACTTAAATCCGCTTTCTAACTCACTTCGTACTTGCAGGTGTACATTCAATCAAACATTCAGAATACCCTTATCAGCAACTGATATTCTGAATCAACCAAAATCAAATACCAACTGTTATGAATTTGTTTGAAAAAGCATCTGCTAAACTTACAGCATTTACCTCAATCCTCATTTTCGCGTTTATTTTCGCCGCGTGCAGCGACAGCTCCACAGGCCCGGATTTCGATCCCGGCATGGCTGAAGCCAGCTACGCCTTCAACGAAGGCCAGCTGCTCGGGGATGTAAACACCGCCTACCGCGGAGAGCACAACCGTGATCTGATGTCTACCATTATGATCGAAGAAAACGAGGATGGTACGGCAACCATTACCTACACGCTCAACAACACGATCTCCGGCGAAACGTATCCGGTGCACGGCCACGATGCCGCCGATCCGGCCACTACGCCAAACGGCACACCGTATATTGAAGCTCCAAATTCCGAGCTGTCAACGATGATAACCGGCAACGGCGGAAGCGTAAGCTCCACCATTGAAACGGAGACCATCACATATAACGAACTCGTGAACTCCTACGAAGGATTCTACGTCGTGCATGATCCTACCCAGGAAATCAGCACAACGGATCTGACGACCTACCTCATACTTGGTATTTATGGCCAGAGCCTGCAGGCCGGCAGCCCTGAGCAGAGATCAGAAACGTTTACGTACAGCTTCAACGAAGGCCAGCTTCTGGATAATCCTGATACAGCCTACGAAGGTGAGCATCCGCGTAATCTTTCCGCTACCGTAGTCGTGGAAGAGCAGCTAAACGGCCTCGCAACCGTGATGGTAACGCTGAACAATACACTCGACGGCCAGACGTATCCTGTACACTCTCACGATGCTGCCGATCCTGCGACCACACCAAACGGAACACCATACGATGAAGCGCCAAACAGCCAGCTTTCAGGCATGATCTCAGGAAACGGATCAGACGCAAGCACGACGTTCGAAACTTCATCCATCACATACATGGACCTGCTGAATGATTACGAAGGATTTTTCGTAGTCCACGATCCAACCCAGGACATCAGCACTACAGACCTGACGACCTACCTCATCCTTGGCCTCACAACCAGATAGTTCTGACTCAGAACCAACCCCAAGCCGGAGAAACTTTTTTTCTCCGGCTTTTTTTATGGAGGTTGAACAGAAAAATCCGGTCAGGAGTAAAATAGCGTTAAACCTGTATTGAGTTAATTACCTCACATTTGTAGGGACATGGCATGCTATGACCCTACAGCACATAGGCCAAAACTTTAATGAGAGTCTGCTTAAAAAATCCGACGAAAACTCAACCCACCTTCAGTCAAAAAACGGCGGATACGAAAAAGACAATATTTTCCTGAAAACGGTCGACACAAATCCCAAATCCCGTCCGTTATACAATCTCCTTGAATCCTTACCACGCATCACGTAAATTCTGTGGTTTCCGGTCAACATCCACATCACACTGCACTCTATGCGCCGATCCAGCCTGAGTTACGTTATTTTTTTCCTCTCCTTTATGGTGTTCATCTCCACGCCGGGATGCGTCCTTCAGGAAAGTCCGATAACCGGAAACCGCAGGAGCTACGCCTATACATGGCAGCAGGAAATCCAGATTGGCCGAGATGTTGATCGCCAGATCGTTGCTCAGTACGGGATTTACGATAATCCGGAGCTGGCCGCTTATGTGGAGCAGGTTTCAAAAGCCGTTCTGGAGCACAGCCACCTTCGCAGAGAAGATGCCCGCCGTGAATACCGCGAAACGGAGTTTACGTTTCGACTACTGAACACACCCATCGTAAACGCATTCGCACTTCCGGGCGGATATATTTATGTAACCCGCGGACTTCTGACACATCTCAATAATGAGGCGCAACTCGCCGTAGTTCAGGGTCATGAAATTACGCACGTTGCCGCACGGCACGCATCACAGCGGATGCTCGAACAACAGATCGGATCGCTCATTCTGGTCGGTGGCGCGGTACTTGGCCAGGAGCTGATTGGAGTTTCTGCGGAAAATATCATGGGAATTGGCGGCATGGCGGCACAGCTGCTGTTTCTGCAGTACAGCCGCGATAACGAGCGTGAATCGGATCAGCGCGGCGTTGAGTATGCGGCGATGGCCGGTTATGATGCTGCCGAAGGCGCGGCATTTTTTACGACTCTGCAGCGAATTGGCGAGAGAGCCGGCGTTTCGCTGCCAACGCACCTTTCATCCCACCCCGATCCGGGCGATCGCGAGCAGGCGATCCGAAGAATGGCGCGTGAATGGGAAGACAGAGGATTTACCGAGAGGCGAAGAAATCAGGAAGAATATATGAATGCCATCAACGGCATGATTATGGGTGATAATCCCAGAGAAGGTTTTGTGGAGGATGGGGTTTTCTATCACCCCGACCTGGCTTTTCAATTTTCGATTCCATCAAACTGGAACGTGCAAAATGAGGCCAGCAGAGTAGTTGTGTACCAGGCTGATCAGAACGCCATCTCAATTTTGGATATTCCGGAGGCGGATTCGCCAGAGCAGGCTGTGCTAAAGTTTACTTCGCAGGAAGGCATCACCGTGGAATCATCTGAATCCACCACTGTAAACGGCCTTGAAAGCCACCGTTCAATTGCCACAGCTCAGGATCAGCAGGGTAATCAATACCGCTTTTTGATTCAGGCGATCCGGTACGGCGATTACAACTATCGCTTTATGAATTACACGATGCAGTCGCAGTGGGATACGTACTCAGGAAACTTCACCGCCATGGTGAACAGCTTCAATGAACTGACTGACCAGGAAAAACTGGATACCAAACCGGTTCGCATTGAGGTGATTACCACCACGCGCACCGGCACGCTCAGAAGTCACGTTGAAGAACCTTTGCCGATGGGCATGGAGATCGAGGAACTGGCCATCATCAACCAGGTCAGGCTGGATGAAACCATTCCGACAGGTACGATGCTGAAAATTCCCGTTCAGCGCTGATCACCCCATTTTTCCCGGCAGCGTGCCTTCGTAAAGCGCCCTGAGTTCTTCCACGGATTTGCCGAACAGTCCGGAGAAATCCAGGCGCTGGCGTTTTACGGTTCCGATCGGATAGGCCGGGATGCCTTCGGTGCCAAACCAGTCGGCGGTTTTTTCCGCTGTAGATTCCGGCATGGCAATAACCACACCCGACTGCGCTTCGCTGAACATTACTTCACGGGTATCATCGCCAAGTATGCTGAGATCAATATCTGCGCCAAATCCTGAGATAATGGCCATTTCAGCGATCGTAACTCCAAGGCCGCCGTCAGAAATATCGTGCGCGGCATTGACCCGGCCCGTGTGAATCGCGGCCAGCAGTACACGCTGGAGTCGCACCTCAAACTCAAGATCAAATTCGGGCGCATCGCCTTCGGTAAGGTCGTGCACGGATTTGAGATATTCGCTGCCGCCCAGCCCTTTTCGCGGAGCTCCCACGAAATAGATTTTGTCGCCTGTGTTTTTAAATCCGGGCGTCATCAGCTGGGTTTCCATATCCTCGATTAAGCCGAGCATGCCGATCGTAGGCGTCGGGAATACGGCATTTTTGGGATTTTCATTGTAGAAACTAACGTTTCCTCCGGTTACCGGCGTGTTTAGGGCACGGCAGGCATCCCCCATCCCCCCTACAGCTTCTTTAAATACCCAGTATACCTCAGGCTTGTATGGATTTCCGAAGTTGAGACAGTTCGTAACCGCCATCGGTTTTCCGCCTGAACAAACCACGTTTCTGGCTGCCTCGGCAACCGCAATTTGTCCCCCTTTCCTGGGATTCAGATACACATAGCGTCCGTTACAGTCAGTTTTTGCGACCAGCGCTTTTTTGGTCCCCTTGATCCGAACTACTCCGGA
>PXAI01000201.1 GCA_003567135.1 Balneolia bacterium
CACACCGGAAAATCCGGCATTTAATTCGATGATTGAGTGAAAGTAAGCATTTTCAAGGTTCATATTGGAAGAGAGTTGCGGGGAGACAGGAATTGATTATGGACTTTTGATGATTGGCGTTTATAATTGGTGTGATCGATAGGGGCGATGATACGGTTGCGAAAACTGTAGGGGCGAAAAATTTTTCGCCCCTACAATTTTTTGCCTCGTGGTATCATTCCGCAAACGTGTTGTTACATCCTGAGCAAGTTCTGCGGCCGGCGATTATTATCAAAACCGGACAAAATCTCAGATCACTAATCGCACGTCGCCGATCTGCAATCTTTCCACGCCCTTCGGCACGATGGTAGTCGTTAGCAATACTTTGGCTCGGGCCTTTTTTCTTTAACCTTCGTCACCTCGGATTTCGAAGCCTTGCAAAAGCTGCGGCATTCTGCATCCGGGGTTACTCGTGTTCGACCCGCTCCGGGGTCGGTTCTGCGACCGGCGGTTACAAACGTGTTGCTCCATCCGGAGCAAGGACTGCGACCAGCTATCATCTTCAAAACCGAAAAAAATCTCAAATCGCTAATCGCACGTCGCCGATCTGAAATCCCTTCCCCCCATCCCTCAAAAACTAAAATCCACTCAGAATGGTTATATTCCAAAAAACCTGAACTGAATTGAAACGAGCTGCATGAAATCACTTTTGAAAAGGAAATTCATTCCTTTAGCCATCTTTTTATTACCTGTTTTCGCGCTGATGGCATGCCAGGGCGAGGTTGATCCGTACACGCAGGAAATTAACGAATGGCATGAAAACCGGATCGAAACGCTGAAGCAACCGATGGGATGGCTGAAACTCGACGGCCTGTACTGGCTTGAGGAGGGTGAGTCCACGTTCGGGACAGCGCGCGGAAATGATGTTATGTTTCCGGAGTCAGGTCTTCCGGGAAACGCCGGTGTTTTCATCCGTGAAAATGATGAAGTGCGAATGATTGTTGACGAAAACGCCCGTATTACGCATGAGGGCGAAGAAATATCGGATGTGATGCTTTACGAGGATGGTGAATCAAAAACGGTAAAAAGCGGTGATCTTACGTGGATGATCATCCAGCGCGATGAACTGGTTGGCGTCAGGCTGTACAACGAAAGGGCAGAGGCCTATCAACGTTTTCGGAACATTCCAAGATATCGCGTTTCGGAGGACTGGAAAATTGAGGGGCGGTTCGAACCGTTCGATCAGCCGTTTACCATCAACATTCAGAATATTCTGGGTCAGCTTAATGAAGAAGAGATCAGCGGGATGATCTATTTTGAAAAAGACGGTGAGGAGTTTTCACTGCTACCAATCGACAGCGGCGAACGGTTTTTCCTCATCATCGCAGATCAGACCAACCGCGGCGAAACTTATGCCGGCGGACGCTTCATTTATATCGATAAACCGCAGGATGGAAACAATACCGTAACGATAGATTTGAATATGCTTTACAATCCGCCGTGTGCCTTATCGCCCTATTCAACCTGTCCGATGCCGCCCGAAGAAAATAATCTTGCGCTCAGGATTGAGGCCGGAGAGAAATTACCGCGAACCCGCTGATACCGGAATATTGTTTCTTGATAAATTCTAATATAGGGATTAGATTAGAATTGCGTTTAGTTACGCGATAAAATACAAATAGTATTGCAGCCACAGTGAGGTATAAACATTTAGGCTAAGTCATAATGGAAATTACATCTAAGCTCGAACTTGACCGGGATAAGCTGAATCAGCTTGAAATGCATTCGTTTATAAATCTTGTGACGGTGGTGTATTCGCAGTTGTATTACATGCAGGAGGCCACTCAAAATGAGGAATTGTTTAAAAAACCAATATCCGAAGTGCGCTCTTTTGCTGACTCAGTCAGGCGGAAAGATGATGCCACGCTCAATGAAGGGGTTCTTGAAGCTCTGATTCGGGAGATTACGAATTCGCTGGGTCAGGCTGATGGACAGATGGAACCGGATGATTACAAGGAAATCCGACTGGTTTTTGATGAGATTTTTGACGTGATGCGGATCAGGTTTGAGGAACTCTGCCGCCGCCGGGACTTTCCCAACCGATGGGAAGAATTCAGTATTGAGGAGTTTAAATCAGATTTCGACAAGTTCTTTTTCGCGATGGAAAAGAACAGCCGGGGCCGCTACCGGATCATCCGCAATATCGCAGATCAGGAAGAAAAAGATTACTTCATCAATTTCGACATCAATTCTGATCTGAAGGATATCATCCTGATGCCGCTATTGCTTAAAGATGTGATTCGTGATCTTGTAGCAAATGCCCGGAAATACACTCCGCCGGGAGGAAGAATCAGTGTGGGGATCAGGTTGCGGGATGATGTGCTCAAAATTGTAATCGAGGATACCGGGCTTGGCATTCCGGAAGATGAAATCGAGAACGCGGTTTCGTTTGGCTATCGCGCGAGCAATGTGAAAGACACTATACGGACGATGGGCGGCGGATTTGGCCTTACCAAAGCGTATTACGTTACCAAAAAACTGAGCGGCCGTTTTTGGCTCGATTCAGAGCTGAACAAAGGAACAAGAATTACCGTGTCGGTGCCTTTGCCTGATGAACTCCGCGTGAATTTCACGGATAAAAAGAAAGCCGTACATCAGTGATGCACGGCTTTCAAAAGTTAGTTCGGATCGGCTAACAGATTAGTATCTGTAGTAATCCGGCTTGAACGGGCCTTGCTTCGGAATTCCGAGATACTCAGCCTGATCAGGAGTAAGTTCATCCAGTTGCACGCCGATTTTTGAAAGGTGGAGCAGAGCCACTTTCTCATCGAGATCTTTCGGAAGAACGTGTACATCCACAGAAAACTCTTCCGGACGTGTCCAGAGCGCGATTTGCGCGAGCGTTTGGTTTGTGAAGCTGTTTGACATCACAAAACTTGGGTGGCCGGTAGCGCAGCCAAGATTAACAAGACGCCCCTCAGCGAGCAGATAAAGCGTGTTGCCGTTCGGGAGCACATAAGAATCAACCTGATCCTTAATAGTGTCTTTTTTGGCGTTGTTGTTAAGCCATTTAACCTGAATTTCAGAATCGAAGTGGCCGATATTACAAACAATCGCCTGATCTTTCATCACCTCAAAATGCTCGTCGCGGATGACATCCTTACAGCCGGTAGCCGTAACAAAGATGTTTCCTTCGCGTGCGGCATCTTCCATTTTCTTCACCTCGTAGCCGTCCATAGCAGCCTGAAGTGCGCAAATGGGGTCGATTTCAGTAATGATAACGCGTGCGCCATAAGAACGGAGGTTTTCCGCTGAGCCTTTGCCCACATCGCCGTATCCGGCAACAACGGCCACTTTTCCGGCGATCATAACGTCAGTTGCGCGCTTAATACCGTCCACGAGTGATTCGCGGCATCCGTAAAGGTTGTCAAACTTGGATTTTGTAACGGAGTCGTTCACGTTGATGGCAGGAACTTTGAGCGTTCCGTTTTTGGCCATCTGGTAGAGTCGGTGAACACCGGTTGTGGTCTCTTCGGAAAGTCCGCGGATGTCTTTGAGAAGCTCCGGGAAACGATCGTGAACCATAGCGGTAAGATCGCCGCCATCGTCGAGAATCATGTTGAGCGGCTTGCCGTCAGGGAAGTGGAGCGTCTGCTCGATGCACCAGTCGAATTCCTCGTCGGTCATACCTTTCCAGGCGTAAACCGGAATTCCGGCGGCTGCAATGGCAGCTGCAGCGTGATCCTGCGTTGAGAATATGTTACAGGAAGACCATGTAACTTCAGCGCCGAGATCAACCAGCGTTTCAATCAGAACGGCAGTTTGTACCGTCATGTGCAGGCATCCGGCAATGCGCGCGCCTTTCAGCGGCTTGGATTCGCCGTACTCTTCGCGAAG
>PXAI01000058.1 GCA_003567135.1 Balneolia bacterium
CACCCGATACTTTCGGGGCCTGCATTCCAGCGTATTGAGGATTCTCCCATTGACCTAATGCTCGTAACAGACTCTATTCCCCTGCTGCGTCACAGTAATAAAATCAAGGTTCTCAGCGTATCGGGGATATTCGCTGATGCCATTCGCCGGATTTATACCGACGACTCGATCAGTACACTTTTTGATGACTAATGATAACAACAAACGCCCATGAATAAGCCAAATATTATAGAACTTGATCTTACCGTACGCCAGACAGGAACGGAAGCAAGCCAACAACTACGCGATGAAGAAATGATTCCAGCCGTGATCTACGGCCCGGGAATCGACGGAAACATTAACACCGCAATTCCTGAACTGACGGTAGAAAAACTTCTAAGCGTTATTCAGAAAGAAATTGTACGGGTTAAGATCGAAGGTAAAACCTACGACTGTACCTTCAAGAACTGCGATTTTCATCCGGTAACGGATCGTCCGCTTCACGTGGATCTCTACGCTATGAACCCGAAGAAGCCGGTTACCATTACCGTTCCGATCAGACTGGAAGGAACCGCACCCGGCGTTACCGAGGGTGGCCGTGTATTCCAGCCGCTTCGTGAGCTCCAGCTCAAGTGTCTTCCGGAACACATTCCGGCTGAGGCCGTTATTAACATCGGCAAAATGCAGATTGGCTCCGCGCTGAAAATCCGCCGCGTTAAACTGCCAAACGTTGAGATTATCACACCGGGCACGCGTACCGTAGTAGTAGTAAGGCCGCCTAAAGGGGTCACCACTACCGTTACCGAACTCGAGGACGATGAGGAACTCGAGGAAGGCGCCGAAGGTGCCGAAGGCGAAGCCGTTGCTGAAGGCGAAGCTGCTGAAAGCAAAGAATAATCTGATTTACTTTAACAGGCCGGTTTATCCGGCCTGTTTTGTTTCAGACTGTTTTTAAGCCTTTTCATAATTTAGATCTGGCTGATATGCCGTTAATTACCGGGTTGGGAAATATTGGGGATAAATACGATAAAACTCGCCATAACATTGGTTTTGAGATCGTAAAAGCCGTTGCTGATGAGCTCGGAATAACGTTCAGCTCGGGAAAAGGCCCTTTCATTGTGGGGAAAGGAAGATACGGGGGCGAGCAGGTTATACTCGTTATGCCTACTAATTATATGAATAACAGTGGAATTGCTGTTGCAAAAGCACTTAATTTCTATGATATTCCACCTTCCGACTGTTTGGTCTGTTACGATGACCTCCATCTTCCGGTGGGAAAAATACGCTTTCGTCCGCGCGGTTCCGCTGCCGGGCACAACGGGGTTTCAGATATTATAGAAAAACTGGGAAGTGATAATTTTCCACGACTTAGATTCGGCATTGGAAGCGGTTTTCCAAGAGGAGGACAGTCTTCTTACGTATTAAGACCATTTTCTCCTGACCAACAGCCGGAGGTAGATGTGGCTGTCAATATAGCGCGTGATGGGGTGCTCCATTTCATCCGCGAGGGCATTACGTCTGCGATGAACGAATTTAATTAACCGTTAACCATCATATAATCCAAACAAATAATGAGTGATCTTAGTGCACTTGTGTATCTGATCCCTGCTGCGGGTCTTCTCGCTTTGTTGTTTACCTACATCAAATCGAGCTGGGTTGGCAAGCAGGACGTCGGTTCTGAAAAAATGGCTGCAATCGCCAAGCATATCTCCGACGGAGCTATGGCGTTTCTCAAAGCCGAATACCGTATTCTTTCAATATTCGTAATTCTTGTTGCCGCGCTTCTCGCATTTCAGGGCAGCGTAACGGAAAACTCCTCCTGGATGATTTCCATCTCCTTTATCGTTGGCGCGATCTGTTCAGGTCTTGCCGGCTTTATCGGAATGAGAGTGGCCACTAAAGCCAACGTGCGTACCACCCAGGCGGCACGTACCAGCCTTGGCAAAGCGCTTGAAGTTGCATTCTCCGGCGGTTCCGTTATGGGCCTCGCCGTTGTGGGCCTTGGCGTTCTCGGCCTCAGCCTTCTGTTCTTCCTCTTTGCAAGCCAGTTTGGCACCAGCACTGAGCAAAATCTCGCTCAAACGATTACCGTATTAACCGGCTTCTCCTTTGGTGCATCTTCCATTGCCCTCTTCGCACGTGTTGGCGGCGGTATCTACACCAAAGCAGCTGACGTAGGCGCCGACCTCGTGGGTAAAGTTGAGGCCGGTATTCCTGAAGATCACCCGCTCAACCCCGCCACTATCGCCGATAACGTGGGCGATAACGTAGGTGACGTTGCCGGAATGGGTGCCGACCTTTTTGAGTCGTTTGTAGGATCTATTATTGGTGCGATGGTACTTGGTACCGTTTTCTTCTCCATCTTTGCAGCTGACGGCGGTGCCGCTTTCGGCGGACTCAGTGGCGTTCTTCTTCCGCTATTCCTTGCCGTAACGGGTATTATCACTTCTATCATCGGTACTTTCTTTGTAAAGGTTAAAGACGGAGGCGATCCGCATAAAGCGCTTAACCTCGGCGAATTCGGCTCAGCCATTCTGATGGCTATTGGATTCTACTTCCTCATCACCTGGATGCTTCCTTCATCCTGGTCATACATGGATCCCCTTTACGGACGTGAGTTTGAGTACACCTCACTTGGTGTTTATCTGGCTACCGTTATCGGCCTGTTCTCAGGCGTTGGTATCGGCCTCATCACCGAATACTACACCGGATTTGGTAAAAAGCCGGTAATCGGAATCGCGGAGCAGTCGCTCACCGGTCACGCAACTAACATTATCTCCGGCCTCGGCGTGGGTATGATGTCAACCGGTATCCCGATTCTTATCATCGCCACCGCGATCATGGCTTCTTTCCATCTCGCCGGACTTTACGGAATCGCGATTGCCGCTGTAGGTATGCTTTCAAACACAGGTATTCAGCTTGCTGTTGATGCCTACGGGCCAATTTCTGACAACGCCGGTGGTATCGCCGAAATGTCTGAGCTTCCGCCGGAAGTTCGTGAGCGTACCGACAAGCTTGATGCCGTTGGTAACACCACAGCCGCTATCGGTAAAGGTTTCGCCATCGGATCTGCCGCGCTTACCGCACTCGCGCTCTTCGGTGCGTATATGACCTCAGCCGGAATTACTTCAATCGATATCTCCGAGGCTCCGGTAATGGCCGGTATCTTCGTGGGTGGTATGCTTGCGTTTGTCTTCTCAGCCCTGTCAATGGATGCTGTAGGCCGCGCCGCGAAATCCATGATTGAAGAAGTTCGCCGCCAGTTCGCCACCATCCCTGAGCTAAGAGCAGCTCTTGATGTGATGCGCAAAAACGAAGGCAAGGAAGAGAGCACATGGTCGCAGGCCGATCAGGATGTTTTCCGCGCCGCTGACGGCAAAGCTGAATACAGCAAGTGTGTTGAGATCTCAACTACCTCAGCCATCAAGCAGATGGTACTTCCGGGTATGCTCGCAGTACTTGCTCCGGTTCTTGTCGGATTTATTTTCGGTAAGGAAGCGCTCGGCGGACTCCTCGCCGGTGTAACCGTAGTTGGTGTACTCATGGCCATCTTCCAGGCTAACGCCGGTGGCGCATGGGATAACGCCAAGAAAATGTTCGAAGCAGGCATCACCATCGACGGCAAGGTCTACTCCAAAGGATCCGAGCCGCATAAAGCCACCGTTACCGGTGATACCGTTGGTGATCCGCTGAAAGATACTTCAGGACCATCCCTGAATATCCTGCTCAAGCTGATTTCCGTTATCGCACTCGTAATCGCGACTGCACTCTAAGAATCAGTTTCAGCTGACTTTCTGAACCGCCATTCTCTTCGGAGGGTGGCGGTTTTTTAATTAAGAATTATTCAATTCAGAATTCAGAATTGGCTGGTTCGCG
>PXAI01000088.1 GCA_003567135.1 Balneolia bacterium
GTCAGCGACGAGGTCATCCGAAAAACCATTGTTGACGCGGATCAGCGCTACCGGATGGCGGTCTGCCCGCATACGGCCTGCGCGCTGGAAGTGCTGCGCATGCGCCGCCAGTTCGGCCAGTATCGGCCGCATCTGCTTGCTGCCACGGCCCACCCGGCCAAGTTTGACGAGGTGGTGGAGCCGCTGCTGGGCCGCGAGATCGCACCACCACCGGCGCTGGCCGAACTGCTGGAGCGCGAGGCACAGGCGGAGCCGCTGGTGGCAGACTTTGCGGCTTTGCGGGAACGTCTCGGCAGCTTGTAGCCAGTGTAAAAAAGCGGTTTCCTAATCCTGGTCGCGGCGCTGGTTCTGATCGGTCGTGTCGGAAGCATCGTTGCGATTACGGGAGCAATCGTCGCTGTATCCATCAAGGTCCAGCACCTGCAGCCGCTGCAACAGTTCATCGCGCAGACGGTAGACAGCTTCCATCCCGCGCTCGGCGTCTTTGGATTTTCGGGCAGCGCGGTCACGAATGACGCTTTCCGCCTTTTCGTGCAGGTATTGATGCAGTTGATCAATCTCCTGCAGCGCTTCGCTGGAGGCATGGGGCCCGGCAAACTGTTCATTCAGCCATCGCCCGAAGCGGCACTCGCTCACATTGAGTTCCGGATGCGGCGCGCCGGACTCCACGTGTCTGGCCAGTGCGGCAATCCAGGACCGGTGCTCTACCATGCAGGTAATCAGGTCCCGCTCCTCAAGCTGGCGCGGACGTCGACCCCTCCAGGTGGGGCCAGGCTGCCAGCCTTTCATCCACGGCAAGAAGTCTTCGGCCGGCATGGGCCGGGCAATGCCGTAGCCCTGGGCCAGCTCGCAATCCAGATCGAGCAGGATCTCGCCATGGGCCAAGGTTTCCACGCCTTCGGCCACCGACTCGCGCTGGAAAGAGCGTGCCAGGCCCAGGATGCCGGTGACGATGGCCAGATCGTCCGGATCTTCCAGCATGTCGCGGACAAAACTCTGGTCGACCTTGAGGATCGACGCCGGCAAGCGTTTCAGATAAGTCAGGGATGAGTAGCCTGTGCCGAAATCATCCAGCGCACAGCGCACGCCCATCTCGGCGCAGTCCTCGATCACCACCGACACCCGGTCCATGTCCTCCAGCGCGCTGGTCTCGAGCACTTCAATTTCGAGCTGCCCTGGCTCCAGTAATGGATACCGGACCAGGGTGTCCTGCAGGTCGGCCACGAAGTCCTCGTGCTGAAGCTGGCGGCCGAAAATATTGACGCTTACAGCCAGCCGGTAGCCGGCGGCCTGCCAGGCCTCAAGCTGGCTCAGCGCTTGCTCGATCACCCACTGCCCCATCCCCAGGGCGAGATCATCCTGTTCGACCAGCGGCAGGAACTGGGCCGGAGAGAGCAGGCCGCGCTCGGGATGCTGCCATCGGATCAGCGCCTCCGCCCCCAGGACTTCGCCGCTGCGCATATTGACCTTGGGCTGGAAGAACAGGATGAACTCGTCGTTCTCCAGCCCGCGCCGAATTCGGTGCAGGGTCTCATGCATACCTCGTGTAGCCAGATCCTCGGCCATATTGAAAAGGCAGTAACGGCTCTTGCCGGCCAGCTTGGCCTGATACATCGCCTGGTCGGCCTGCCGCAGCAGTTGATCGGCCTCAATGGGTTCCGGCTGCGGATAAAACGTCACGCCCAGGCTGGCGGAGAGCTGGATTTCGCGGCCCTCGTGGGCAAAAACCGACTGCGTCATCTCCAGCAGCTCGTCCAGTCGCGGTATCGCCGCCGTCTCGCTGTCCAGATTCGCGAGCAACACCGCCAACTCATCCCCACCGATTCGTGCCACGCTGTCGTCATGATGCAGATTGGCTTTCAGACGCTGGGACAGTTCACACAGCAGCCGGTCACCGGCCTGCTGTCCCAGCGCTTCGTTGATGTCCTTGAACGCGTCCAGGTCGAGATAGACGACGGCCATGGACTGGCCCAGTTCGTCACAGCGGGCCATGGCGTGATGCAGGCGCTCGGTCATCAGCTGACGATTCGGCAAGCCGGTCAGCGCATCGTACTGGGCAATGTATTGCAGTTGCTGCTCGTGCAGCTTCTGCTCGCTGACATCGCTGAACAAGGCCACATACCGATCAACCTGGTTGCCACTCCCCTGCAGCGCGGTAATTGATGTCGACTGCGGATAGATTTCACCATTTTTGCGCCGGTTCCAGATCTCGCCCGACCAGTAGCCATGCTTGATCAGTTGCTTCCAAATCAGGCGGAAAAAACCCTTGCCATGACGGCCGGAGCGCAGCATCCTGGGGTTCTTGCCCACAACTTCATCGCGCTGGTAACCGGTCATGCGCTCGAATGCCGCGTTGACCTCCTCAATCCGGCCAGTTGCATCGGTGATGATGATGCCCTCGCGCGCGGCCTTGAAAACCGTGGCAAGCAACTCCAGCCTGGCGTTGTTTCTGGCCAGGGCTTCGGCATGCTGTTTAAGCTTGAGCTCTGTCTCCTTCCTCTCGGTCGTGATCTCGGTATAAACAATCAGACCGCCAATGGTGCCATCGGCTGAGAACCACGGCCGACACTCCCAACGCGTCCAGTCCATGCTGCCATCGGGGTGATAGAACGGGTCATCATCGGCCGCAAGCACCTCGCCCTGAAGCACTCGCTGATGCACATCACGCAGCTTCTGCGGCAGTTCCGGGAACCCCTCATAATGGTTTTTACCGATGATGTCAGCTTCCTTGACGCTGAACATATCCAGATATTTCTGGCTGACGTAGACATAGTTCATGTCGAGGTCATGCACAGCAACCGCCCCGTGCATATGCTCAATGATGTACTGCAGCAGGTGCCGGGAGTGTTCCAGCCGCTGCTCGGCCTGATGCTCGGCGGTTGCATCGCGCAAGACACCGTTGATACGGGTGACCTTACCCTGGCTGTTGCGCGTCAGCCAGGTCCTGCCATCAATCCAGATCCAGTGGCCGTCACCGTGGCGCAGTCTATAGACCTGGCGATAGTCGTCCGGGCCGTTGGCCAGGTGGGAGGCAAGATCCCTGCCGATACGTTCGAGGTCGTCAGGATGGATCAAACGACCATAAGACAGTTCCCCTGACTGCAACTGCTGCGGCTTGTAGCCGAACAGGGTGATGTTGGCGCTGACGTAGGACACCGGCCAGCCGGGCTCGTTGCGCCAGGACATCGCAACAACCGCAGATCGCTTGATGATGCCGTCGAGTCGCTTCAGCCGGATCCAACCCAACGCCAGCGCGATCACCAGCAGCGCCAGCACCAGCAGAACCGCCATAACGGTCAGCAGGTCAGGCTGAAACTGCGGCCAAACGTCGGCCACCGGGACGCCAGACACCGGTCGAAATGCGAGCGAATCGGCCTGTACCGGTTTCTTGGCATGGACCTCGTTCAGCGGCAGGGGCAAGGCCGGCAGCGCAATGAGAAGGCAGACCATGATGATCTGCATCCGCCTTTGGCCCTTGCCAGCTAACAGCGCCATCTCGACTGCTCCTGCATCCTTACGTCATGGCTCTGAGTGTATCAGCACCCCGACCAAGTACCGAACCCTCACGCCGTTCAACCAAACAAACGCAGCAGCTTCATCTTCCAGTCCGCGTAAGGGGCAAAGCGTACGCTCGGGTCCGGGAACCGGCCCCGCTTCATGACAGCCTTGAGATGGCTGAAGCGATCGAACCCGGCGCGGCCATGGTATTGCCCCATGCCGCTCATGCCCACCCCGCCGAACGGCAACTCATGCACCGACATGAACATGATCACATCGTTGATGCACATGTTGCCGGCGCTGACGGTTTGCACGAATCGGCGTTCACTGTCGCTGCTGCGGGTGAACA
>PXAI01000209.1 GCA_003567135.1 Balneolia bacterium
ATGGCTGAGGCGGTTCGCTCGGTATCTGTTCGAAAAGGTTTTCGCCCGGATAATCACACATTAGTTGCGTTTGGCGGCGCCGGTGGACAGCACGCGTGCCAGCTTGCCGGTGCGCTTGGAATCCGCACGGTTCTGTTTCCGGCAGATGCTTCGGTGCTTAGCGCGGCCGGACTCCATCGCGCCCGGCACGAATCGGTGTTTTCGAAAACCATCATAAAACCGCTTGAAGAATCCCTCCCGATACTGGAAAAAGAACTTCCCGAACTTGAGAAAACAGCCGTTGAAGATCTTATCAAAAAAAGCGGGATTCAGAAAAACCGGGTTTCAGTAAAGAAAATAGCCGTAATTCGTCCGGCCGGAAAAGAGGCATCGGTTCAGACGGAAATTGCTGATCATCACAAAAAACTTCAGCAAAACTTTGAGAACGCCTGGAAAGAACGCTACGGCTATGATCCCGAACATAAACAGGCGGAGCTTTTTTCTGTTCAGGTGATCGCGCGGTCGATGGCCGATGAGGATCATCAAACAAAAAAAGAATTTTCAGATCCGGGCAATCAGACTACGGCGGATGTGATGGTTCGCGGCTCTTTCAAAACGTGTTCTGTTCGGAGTTCATCATCCATCTCAGGAGATTTGGTAAAAGGGCCGGCCGTAGTTACCGATCATTCAACGACCATTTTTTTGGATGAGGGCTGGGAGATCCGCAGAACGGAATCGGGGATATTGCAGGCGGATCAGAAGTCTGATCAAGCCGGAATTTCTGATCTTCCGCTGGCCGCAAAAATTGAGCTGTTTGGAAACCGGCTTCAGGGGATTGCCGACGAAATGGGCGAAATGCTGCGCCGAACTTCTGTTTCGGTAAATGTAAAAGAGCGCCTCGATTTTTCCTGCGCCATCCTGAATCACGAGGGAACCCTGATTGCGAATGCCGCGCACATTCCGGTTCATCTGGGCGCGCTGGGCATTTGCACGCGAACGGTTATGAAATCGGTTCAGGTAAAACCCGGCGACGTCATCATCACCAATCATCCCGCATTTGGCGGCTCGCATCTCCCGGATGTGACCGTACTCACGCCGGTATTTCAGGATGATCAGCTTTTAGCCTGGACGGTTTCGCGGGCGCATCATGCCGAAATTGGCGGAAAACGGCCTGGTTCGATGCCGCCTGATGCAAAAACGCTTGATGAAGAGGGCTGCGTTCTTATCCCCGAACATCTCGTGGATGGCGGCGTGTACAGAAAGGAAGCCATTCTGGAGAGGTTTACGAATGGACGCTATCCATCGAGAAATCCTCAGGAAAATATGGCGGATATCGAGGCGGCGGTGGCGGCAAATAAACTGGGAGCTGAGCGGCTGCTTGAGTGGAATAAAAATCAGAATATCGGCGAGGCGTTTGATTCAATACTAACCTACACGGCTGAACGCCTGAACCGGGTTTTATCCGAAAAACACGACGGCCATTTCACCGCCATCGAATATCTGGATGACGATACGCCTCTTCGGGCCACGATCCACATTCGAAGCGGACGCGCTCTGTTTGATTTTACGGGATCAGGCGAAACGCATCCCGGAAACCTGAACGCCACTCCGGCGATTGTGCACAGCGTGGTTTTGTACGTACTACGGTTGTTACTGAAAGAACCGGTGCCGCTCAACGAGGGCCTGATGTCATCGGTGGAAATAAATCTGCCCGAAGGCATTCTAAACCCAAATTTCGATCGTGATCCGGCGAAGTGTCCGGCGGTTGTAGGTGGAAACACGGAAACCAGTCAGCGCTTGACCGACACGCTGATTAAGGCGTTGGGTATGGCGGGATGTAGTCAGGGTACGATGAACAACGTGCTTTTTGGAAACGACACATTCGGCTATTACGAAACGATCTGCGGCGGAACCGGAGCGGGCCCTGATTTTGACGGCTGCAGCGCGGTGCATCATCACATGACCAATACGCGCATCACCGATACAGAAATTCTGGAACGAAGATATCCGGTGAGGGTCAGGAAGTTTTCGGTTCGTGAAACCTCCGGCGGAAAAGGTAACTATTCCGGTGGAGACGGAGTCGTGCGCGAGCTGGAGTTTACCGAACCGGTTGAGGTATCGTTACTGAGTCAGCACAGGAAATATCCGCCGTTTGGAATGAAAGGCGGGCAAAACGGAAGCGGGGGATTACAGCGAATTATCCGGAAAAACGGAGATACGGAATTACTCTCGGGCATATGCGAAATTAACGCAAAACCGGGAGACCGGCTTATCATAGAAACTCCGGGCGGCGGTGGATTTGGAGAGCCTGTTTAGGAATCTTTCAGCATCAGTTTGTGGAACCAGCGCGGAACTTTTCCAGAGGATTTTTCCGGATCAGCTTTATCCGCAGGTTTATTTTCGGCTGATTCGGGATGATCTATTTTGGCCGCAAACGCAACCATTTGCTCTGCGGTAAATGTATAACCGCGTTTTTGAGCAATATCCACGATTTCGTGCTTATTTTTTGATCCCTGCGCTACGTTCAGAATTTCTTCACGCAGTTCGGAGTCTCTCGCGGCCTCACTAAAAAAAGCCACGATCTGGTCGAAATTTTGATTTCCCGGAAACATCTATAGTCAAGTCCAAATAAGTCAGTCAGCATATAAGTATGGTGAAATATACGCTATTCCTGTCATACTGCTAACTTAATTTGAGAAAACGAGAGAGTGGGAGTGTAATTCAGAATTCAGAATGCAGAAATTCAGAATTCAGTTATACTATAGTGTTATGTAACTATTCAGTCTTGATTCATCCGCAATAAGATCATTTCCCTGAGGGTATTGAATCATAAACGGTTTTAATCCCATCGCTGACTATTCTGTGGCGAGATTACTGCGTTTTAGCATGGCCTTTTTTTCTTTTCGGGCGATGGTCAGGATCCATACTGATCCGGAAACAAGAAGTCCGGCTGCTGCGCCGGTTATGGCGGTTCGCAGGTCGATGATGTTGTACTCAAGCAGCAGTGATACCGTAAGCGTGGATAGCGACTGGGATACGGTAAACATCAGAAACTCGGCGCTGAATACGCGGCCTCTGAAACGATCCGGTGCGCGTTTTTGGAGCAGCACGGTGCTTGAAACCCAGTTTGCGCCTGATCCCGCATGCGCGAGAAATACGAATAAAAGCATGATCCACAGCGAGCTGGAAAACCCGACTACCATGTAAGAAGCTCCCGCCGTGATCATCGCCACGCCCATGTAGGTAACCCATTTATCCTCGTTTGGGAATAATTTCCGGATGATAATCGGCCCGACCGCGGTTCCTGCTCCGCGCGCGGCATAGAGCAATCCCAGGCCGACGGTTCCCATCAGCAGTATCTGATCAGATATCAGAATGAGCAGATAAACGAGTGCCCCGAGGAAGATGGTCATACTTCCCTTTGCGAGCGCCGGCCGGTACACGGTTCCGGTTTTCCACAGATAACGGTAGCCGTCCAGAATTCCCTTTACGGGATTCTTCAGGCTCTCCATCGTTTCAGCATCCCGGATATGCGGGATGGTTGCCCGGAAGATGAAAATCGTGGACAAAATATATCCAAGCCCGTTCATCACGAACACGGCGTCCGTTCCGAATGCGGCCGTAGCAAGGCCACCCAATCCCATCCCGCTCGTAAAGATGATGCTCCACGAGAGATTGGAGAGAATGTTAGCCCGCACAAGCTCCTGTTCCGACGTAATATTCGGAATGGAAGATTGTTTAGCCGGTTCGAAAACGGCGGCGAACATCATCTGCACGGCCGTCATCACGTAAACAAGCCACAGCATTTCCGGCGAGCGGACCAGCAGAAAGCTGAGCACGGCGAATCCCCGGCCAAAGTCGCA
>PXAI01000097.1 GCA_003567135.1 Balneolia bacterium
AGAAATGCGCTCACTTTTTTTGCCTGTTTTTCGCCGGCGGGATTCCCGTTCAGAAAAAACTGGTCATCATAAGAAGCCGAAACTTCAAGCGAAGTGGTGGTTTTGAGCGCGTCGAGCGTGAGCGAAATCGACCCGACGGCAGGGAGATTCTTATCCACGGATCGCTTTCCCCAATACTTCACAAGGGCTATATTCGCATGAGCCGTCGCTGTGACTTTTCCAGTCGGATAATCTTTCATTTATAAATTCTGATGTTCACGCTGCACGTTTTCGCAGAACTGTAAATGTTAAGGATTTTGTAACAAAGTTTCCGTTAAAATGGTGCGGTTCAGTTGAAGAGAATTTTTGAATTGTGAATCGTATAATTCTTAATCACTGTTGTCCAGTATGCTCCGACTTCTTGGAGGAAAAAACGATTTTTCCATAAAAACCTGTTACTGGTAAAAAATAGGTTCGTTTTTATGACCTGATTTTAAAATGAACCCCTATAATTGGTTGCGCCTACCGTCTCATTTGGACGTCGTTACCTTTTGTGCGGACAAAAGGTAACCCAAAAGCCGCCGGCTGGGATAAAATGGCTAAACCTCCGCTACGTTGCGCTAAATAAAATCAATGCTCCGCAACCACAGGAGCTAATTCCAGGCTGGTCAGCGGTATGATTTTATTCTTAACGCTTCACTTCGCTACGGTTCTTAACACCATTTTATCCGAGGCCGTATATTTTTTTTCTCCTGAGTTCAAATCAAAAATACTTTTCCGAACAACAGTGTTTGTATAATTCTGAATTTTGCATTTTGAATTTATGTCAATCCCTGGAATAGTCTGAGTGTTGATGATGGGATATAATTTTGGATATCATAAAAAATACAGTTTGGCTGATGGTTGATTTGACAGCAAAGCGCCGGAAGGAGCTGGAAAAGATTTACCGGGATGTTCGGTATGATGTTTTTTTGCCGGACAAAACGATGACGATTCGGGTTGGGGAAGTTCATCCTGTTCTGGATGATTTTCTTTCGGGTGAAAACGCACCGGGCTGGGTTTTTATCACGGCGTGTAATCCGGCGGCGGGACATGATTCGGATGAAATCAATGACGAGCGAATGGAAAAACTTCGGAAGAAGCTACTGGACAGAGGTTTTTATTTTTTCGGGGGAGCCGGCCGCGGAACGGAAAATCATCCTGATGAACCTTCTTTCTGGGTTTTAGGGATGTCGGAAGACGAGGGATTGAAATGCGCAGAAGAATTCGGCCAGGCGGCAATTGTTGCCGGTGAGAAAGGGAAACGGGCAAAACTTTTGTTTACTTTTTGATCATGTCTCACTACCAAATTTGTATATTGGCAACCTTATGAATGCAAATCAGATTGAACAAATAGTTAAGTCATTACAGCTCGAGCCGCATCCTGAGGGCGGTTTTTACGCGGAAACATATCGCAGTAAGCACGTAATCACCGAAAATGCGCTGCCGGAAGAGTTTTTTGGGGATCGGAACGTGAGTACCGGAATTTACTATCTGCTCCGGAGCGGCGATTTTTCGAAATTTCACCGCATAAAGTCGGATGAGCTCTGGCATCATTACGAAGGCTGCCGGCTTTCAATTCACGTGATTCATCCTGATGGAACGTATGACCGGCTGAAGCTTGGTAAGGATGTTGCAAATGGGTACGCCTACCAGCATTGCGTGCCGGCCGGAGCGTGGTTTGCGGCCACGGTGGATGATGAAGAGAGTTTTGTGCTCTGCGGCTGTACTGTGGCTCCAGGCTTTGATTTCAGCGATTTCGAGCTGGCCGATGCCGCCGTGCTTATCCGTCAGTTTCCGAAGCATAAAGAATTAATCCAAAAATTAACCTGACCATCCCGCATGATAAAAATCAGCAGAAAGCACCAAAAGGAAGATGCGGAAATTCGCAGCATTACCGATCAGCTGGCCTCAGATATGGAAAAGGAATTTGATGTAAATCATCACTGGAGCGGCAACGTGCTCAAGTTTAGCCGAACCGGCATCGACGGGGCAATTGAGCTGAAGGATGGCGAGGTGGAGGTAAGACTCAAAAAGAGTTTTTTTGTACCGCTCAGCGATTCGTTTCTGAAATCAAAAATTGAGGAAAAGCTGGATCTGCTGCTTTAAAAAGCCGAATACCGGAATGGTTCGTGAATTTCGGAATTTGCGTCTGTATTTTTCATTTAGTTTGGTTTGACATATTTTCAACTACATCCGCTTTGGGTTGTATATCGGGATGAAGGAATCCTACACGCATGATTAACGCTACTGAATTTCATAAAAAACTACTGCGGGACAATCTGCAGCAGATTTTTGGTGAGTTTGATGATACGATCCTGAATCAGATCGAAAACCAGATTGAGTGGGAAGAACTGAAAGGCGGCGAAACGTTGATGAAAGAAGACGAAACCGGCGACAGTCTGTACTTTCTTATCAGCGGCAGGCTTGGAGCATTCAGGGCAGGAGACGATAATTCACTGGAAAAAATCGGGGAAATTCATCGCGGAGAAACGGTTGGCGAAATGGCCGTTTTTACCGGCGAACCCCGTTCGGCTACAATCATTGCCCAGCGCGACAGCGTTCTGGTGAAGCTCTCTCGCGAGCTGTTTGAAAAGGTAATTTCGGAATATCCCGAAGTTTCCCTGAACGTCACCCGGCTCATTATTCAGCGGCTAAAGCGAACCCAGCGGGATTCAGAAAAACCGAAACCGGTGAACATTTGCCTGATACCCCTTCACAGCGGACTTGACATCAGGAAATACGCGTCGAAAATGGCAGGTATTGTGAGTCACCGGAAAAAGGTTTGCCTGATCGACCGCGACGCGTGGCAGGAAGCGCTCTGCATTACGGATAAGAACATTTCTGTAGATGAGCATCCGGTTCTGGATAAGCAGCTGACGCAGTGGCTGAACGATCAGGAAGTGAAATTTGATCTGATGTTTTTTGTGTGCGAGGAGGGAAAATCTTCCTGGAACGAGCGCGCGCTTCGGCATGCGGATCACATCGTTTTAGTGGGCGACGCCTCGCAACCGCCAAAGCTGACCGAAACCGAGCCGCGATTTGACAGCTCCGGTTCGGGTACCAATATTTCGCTGGTTTTGGTGCATCCTGATGAAACGGCGCATCCCGAAAATACTCCAGACTGGCTGAATGAGCGCCCCTGGGTTGCGCGCAATTTTCATATCCGCAGAAGCAGCAGAAAAGATCTTGAGCGTTTGGCGCGGATTCTCAGCTATACCGCGATCGGGCTGGTCATGGCGGGCGGTGGCGCAAAGGGTTTTGCGCATATCGGTATCGTAAAAGCGCTCGAAGAATACGGCATTCCGGTTGATATGGTAGCCGGAACGAGCATCGGCGCCATGACCGCCTGCGGAACGGCGTTCGATATGTCCTCAGAAAAAATGTTTGAATATTTCAGGGCGGGAGCCAATTACAATCCCACAAGAGATCTGAACTGGGTGCCGCTAATTTCTCTGATAAAGGGGAAGCGGGTAAAGCAGATGATCCGGAATACGATCCGGTTTTTTACCGGTAAGGATGATGTGGACTTGACCGATCTTTGGCTGCCGACGCGCATTGTGGTAACCAATTTCAGCAAGCGCAGGGAAGAGGTTTTTCACAGCGGATCAGCTCTTCGGGCGCTATTGGCGTCAACGGCGATTCCCGGCGTTTTCCCTCCGGTAATTCATGACGGCGATCTGCTGATCGACGGTGGTACGTTCAATAATTTCCCGGCCGATATTATGCTTGGCCTTCCCGTCGATAAAGTGATTGGCGCCGACTTTGTTTCTGATCACAGAAAACCCATCCTGCTTGATGAAATGCCCGACAGCTCGGCT
>PXAI01000229.1 GCA_003567135.1 Balneolia bacterium
AAAACCTGAACTTAATCTGATCCATGCGAATCATTACCGGAAAACTGAAAGGGCGGAAACTCGATGCGCCAAAAGATACGCAGGTAAGGCCTACATCCGACCGCACCAAAGAAGGGATGTTTAACGTGATTGAAGCCCGGCGGTCTTTTCACAGAACGCGCGTGCTTGATCTGTTTGCCGGTTCGGGAAATCTCGGGTTTGAGGCTGTTTCACGGGGAGCCGCGATGGCGGTGATGATCGAAAAAAGCGCCGAAGCGGTGCGTCATATTCAGAAGGCTGCGGAAAAATTTGGCGTGACGCCACAGGTTAGCGCACAGGCGGCAGGCGTTGAGCAGTTTATGCAGGGAAAACCATCCGCATATGATTTTGTGTTTGCCGATCCGCCATACGACTGGCCCGGAATTCCGGAAATGCCGGATCAGATTTTGGGCGACGGATGGCTGAAGCCCGACGGATGGTTCATTCTTGAGCATGATGTGCGGCACCTTTTTCATGAGCATCCCAACTGCGTTTTTACCAAACCGTACGGCAGAACGATCGTGAGCATGTTCATGCACACCGCTGTAGAAAGCGACGAATAATCCCAACTGATGTAATCCCACAGATATGAAAGCTCTCTATCCCGGAACATTCGATCCGTTTACATACGGCCACCTCGATATTCTCGAGCGTGCCGCGCTGCTTTTTGAGGAAGTTGTGGTAACCGTTGCGGTAAACACCAAAAAACAGAGCGTCTTCACCGCCGAAGAACGCGTTCAGCTGATTCGTGAATGTCTGGATGGAAAACCGTGGGCGAAAAACGTTATTGTGGATCACTTTTCGGGACTTCTTGTTGATCACGCCCGAAAACTGAAAGTTAACACGCTGATCCGGGGCGTCCGGCAGGTTTCTGATTTTGAATACGAATTCCGCATGGCGCTGATGAACCGAAAACTCGCGCCCGATATAGATACGGTTTTTCTGATGCCGAGAGAGGAGCTGACGTTCGTTTCCGCCACGGTGGTGAGAGAAGTTGCGTACTGGGGCGGCGACCTGAATCACTTTGTGCCCGAGCACATTGCGAAGGCGCTTCAAAAAAAATTCGGAGAAAACGGCCCGAAAAACTGACACGCACCCTGCGTTGACCGTAAAATTCCGTATTTTTGGCGCTTAGCAAAAATTACTTCATTTAGAAGGTTTGCGAAGCATTCCATTACATCAACCAATAAGAAGATGATATCCAAACGCGTAGAAAATCTTCAGCCATCCCAAACCCTTAAAATTTCGGCGCTTGCCAAAGAGATGCAGCGTCAGGGCAAGTCCATAATTTCTCTGAGTGCGGGCGAACCAGACTTCAAAACACCGGCGCACATCTGCGAAGCGGCAAAAAAGGCCATTGATGACGGCCACCACGGCTACACGATGAACACGGGCACGCCTGAACTTCGTGAAGCAATCTCCCAAAAACTGAAGGCCGAAAACGGGCTGGATTTTTCACCGTCTGAGATCATTGTTTCCAACGGCGCGAAGCAGTCAGTCGGGTTCAGCCTGCTTGCTTTAGTCAATGAGGGCGATGAGGTTATTATCCCATCCCCGTACTGGGTTTCCTATCCCGAAATGGTAAAGCTTGCCGGCGGCAAACCGGTATTTGTGCGTACGCGCTTCGCCGATGATTACAAACTGACGCCGAACTGGCTGGAATCGGTCATCACCCCAAAAACCAAGGTGCTGATTCTATGTTCGCCGTCAAATCCGACCGGAAGCTGCTATTCGCGCGAAGAACTTCGTGAGCTTGCGAATGTGCTTATGAAGCATCCGCACGTATGCGTGTTGTCGGATGAAATCTACGAATACATCAGTTTCGATGGCCCGCACGTAAGCCTTCTTCAGGTGGAGCCGCGCCTTCGGGATCGTTTTTTGCTGATCAACGGATTCTCCAAAGGATTTGCCATGACCGGCTGGCGCCTCGGTTACCTTGCAGCATCAGAGCCGATTGTGAAGGCCGTGGCCAAACTTCAGAGCCAGGAAACCTCGGCACCGAGCACGATATCCCAGAAAGCGGGCGAAGCCGCATACAAGGGAAGCCTGGATGAAGTTATGGAAATGAAAAAAGCCTTCCGCGAGCGCCGCGATTTTCTGGTAAAAGCGCTCAACGAAATTGATGGCGTCAAGTGCTTTACGCCCGGCGGCGCATTTTACGTATTCCCGGAAATTTCTGATTATCTCGGTCGGAAAAAGCCGAACGGGGAGGTCATCGGCACAAGCACCGATCTGTGTATGTATCTGATTGAAGACCACGGCCTGGCGCTCGTTCCGGGCGACGCATTCGGGGAGCCTGAAGGCGTCCGGCTCAGCTACTCTGCATCTATGGAAACACTGCAGGAAGCGATGCGCAGATTTAACGAAGGACTGTCATCTCTAAAATCCTGACAAAAATTTCAGGCAAATCTGAATGGCACGGGATTTGCTGATGTTTTGCTCGTTTAAATAAACTTCACCCAACTTATATAAATATGCCAACCTACGAATACGTACGGGAAGACGGATCCAGATTTGAAATCATCCAGCGGATGTCAGATAATGCGCTTGAAACCTGTCCTGAAACCGGGCAGAAATGTCGCCGCGTGATTTCCGGCGGCGGAGGCGTGATTTACAAAGGCGACGGCTGGTACGTTAAGGAGTACAAAAACAACGGTGCCCCAAAGTCTGAATCGGCCGGAAAGTCCGCCGAGAAAACCGAAACATCCGCATCGGCCGAACCCAAAAAAGAGCCGGCAAAGCCTGCTGAAAAAGGCGCAGAAAAGTAACTCCGGTTTAGTTCTTTTAAAATATTTATATTGGATTATGGGTTTTTAATCCAGCGGAGAACTAACCAAACGGCCCTTTAATACTTGAAATGAATTCTAAAAAGGCATCCGGCGCATATAATGAAGCACTGGACTTGTTTGTGTCTTATTGGGGAGAGATGTCTTCTCAGTGGGGTATTAACAAGACGATGGCGCAGATCTATGCGTTGCTGTATGTCGAGAATGAGGCGATGGACACCGACAGTATTATGCAGCATCTGAGCATAAGCCGTGGTAACGCCAATATGAATCTCCGCAGCCTGCTTGAATGGGGCTTGGTTCACAAGGTGAACATCAAGGGAATGAGAAAGGATTTTTATACTTCCGAGAAGGATATCTGGAATATGGCCGCCAAAATTATCGACGTGCGGCGCAAGCGGGAGATTTCGCCAATCAAAGATAAACTGGATCAGTGTTCGGCCGTACTTGAGAAAGCTCCGGAGGATTGTGAGGATACGGCGGAACTCAAAAAAAAGATTGAGAATTTTCAGATGTTCCTCAAGCTCTTTAACGATTTTTCAGAGGCCGTTCTGCCGTATATATCCGAAAAAAATGTGGATCAGATAAAAGGCATCGTTCAGATGGCCAACATGTACAGGTTGCAGCAGGAAAGCGTAACAGAGATTCCGGAAGGAGGAACAAATGGCAAAAACGGATAACATCCGTACAGGAAAAACCGGCGAGGATCTTGCCGCAAACTATCTTGAAGAAAAAGGCCATACTATTCTGGAACGCAACTACAGTTTTGAACGCGCCGAAGTTGATATCGTGGCATACAACGGCCGCCAGATTATTTTTGTTGAAGTGAAAACCCGGAAGAGCACTTCCTTTGGCGAACCTGAGGACTCTGTAACTGATGCCAAGAAAAAATCGCTGTTTAAAGTGGCTGAAGCGTGGCTTTACGAACGAAAAATGGACGGCGCGCCCGTCCGGTTTGATATAATTTCAGTTTTGCTGCAACCGGAAAAAAATCCTCAGGTCAAACATTTTGAA